>NZ_JBCPGA010000032.1:0-29092 GCF_040914135.1 Ruminococcus sp. RTP21204st1_B2_RTP21204_210225
TTTCTGATTTATGCCATTCTGTCTGCACCACTGTGAAACGTTCAAGCCGCTTTCATTTCTTTGCCTGACCATTTCAGCCCATTGCTTTAGTCTGACTTCGTTCTTTATCCTTGCTATTTCGTTCATTCTGATCAACTCCAATTAGACTTTTTTTCTTACTTCTAGTTTAGTCTATTTGGTGTTCGTTGGGTAGGGTGGTGGGTTGTTGGGCGGGGACCTTCAATTAAGCACAAAAATATCAGCCCTCAAGGAAAACCTTGAAGGCTGTAGGAAAAGGTATGATGTTTACTTGGATATTTTTAAGACTTATGAGGAATTATCCAAAGGTGATTATATATCTAATTTGGTAGAGGAAGAAAAGCTGCGGAGAGAGAAGGCTGCGAAGAAGGGAAACAGAAAGATATAAAAGCAAATCTATACGGGATTATTGAATAATCTGGTTTTCTATATTATTATATCACAACTATCCATTTCTAATCTAAGCCGTTATTACTATTGATGCTCTTTTTAACATAAATGTAAATTTACTAAGTTCAAATACCGCATCAAGACATTTTTCAATGCTTTTCTTTTGAGAAATCTCCGAAAGGGAGTCAACATCAAGTACGGGGACTTCAATTCTTATAACAGCATCAACCCCAATGTTTCGCCAATACACCGCTTTAAAATTTAGATTTTGTAAGTAATCTTGCATCATCATAACCTCATCAGCCCTATCTGCCAGTCCTGAAAAAACCAAATCAACAAAGCCTTGATGAAGAGTATGCCTGATGTAACTATTCTTTATATGTGATTCATAGCAAACAATACAGCCTTCACTTATATCCACAGTTGTTATATAAATCATTCCATATTTATGAATTTGGAGCTTCCTGTATTCAGTTAAAAGGTTATCGAATATTGATTCAATACCATATTTGTTTTCTTCATAATTAACTGATTGATTCATAATGTACTTCACCTACTTCGGTTGAGTTGTTTTTCTTTAAAAAAGCTTTGCAATTCTAATACACGGCTATATTCATTTGAATCTTTATCAAAATAGTCTTCTGAATCATTGAGAATAGATAAGCAATACTCAATTTCATCATCCGATACCGATCTTAGTCTTTCAGCTATTATCTTGTGATAACACCCAGCGATATTCAAGTACATTATATAAACGCACCGCATTAACGGTTCTTGATCGATGAACTGTTTTACCAAGTTGTCACTTAGCGCAGTTTTTCGATAGTCAATAGCTCTATCATATTCTTTACAGTAGTACAGATCAGTTGCAATACAATCACAGCTTTTAACATAATCTCTAAGTATTTCGATATCATTGATGGTACCGTATGTACTCAATTCTTCGTGGATAATAGCGTTCCTTACATCTTTGGCCAATTCATGATGTATAAGAGCCTTATTTATGCAGTCAAGTTTAGAGTTTATGCCTTCTTTTGAAAGGATCACAGAATAATCATCATACTGTTTCCCAAGATTCAAGTATAATGCACCTATATCAGAATTAACTATTCCTTTGACTTTGTTAGTCATCTGATAGTCTTTCAAATATGCATTCTTAACAAAATAATATTTATAATATGCATTTTCCAGTGTATGTATGTTTTCGCTATCCGCCAATATCAGAGAATAAAGTAAGCCCATATTATATCTTATAAAATGACTTTCATCTATTTTCCATCTTGAATCATTACGTGGATTATGTACTGAAAGAACATCTAATAACTGATTAGCTAGATTTGACGAAAACACATATTGTTTATTCTGATCAAGCAGATCTCCAACATAATAATAGCATTCAAATTTTTTTAGATTGTCCGCTCCAGTCCTTTCAAACAAATAGTATAGCTTCCTATTTAATTCATGAGAAAACAATAATGATCGGCTGCGAATTATCCTGATTATCTTTTCAAGCGTTTCTGTACGAATATCATTTACAAGCAGAGCAGAATTAACTATCATTAGACTCAAATCAATAATGTCATATCCGGAATTAGTCCTGTCAAGAAGCTGCTCAAGATAGTCTTGGTACTCTATCAGTATACGATCAAGACCAGACTCATTTGTGTTATATGCTTTCATAAAGGCACTAAAAACATCTTGATAGCACACTTTAAATTCAGGTGCTATTATTAGTTTTATGATAGGATTTACAATATAGTGTGATGTATGATATGTTAGGTAGCTGCTTTTATACATCTCACTCATTGCATTATTAAAACTATCACTAGATATTTTTAGCATATTGATACATATCTTTTTAAAAAGATCCTTACTTATTGATTTTCCAGCCATACATAAAAGAAGCAATACTTGAGGAGAAGACAACTCTTCAATATTTATCTGAATAAATGTCTTTAAATAGCTCAAAAGAGAATTAGTCTCCACTTGTAATACATTTGAAGCATCATAATACTCGTATGTATTGTTATTGATCAATTCGCCCTGCTTATTCAGAACTTCTTTTACATATTCAAAAGTAATTGGCGCACCATCAACAAACTTAGTTCGCATATAATTGGCAAGCCATGATATTGCACAGACATTGTTATTCAACATCTTAAAAACAGGAAGAACATGTCCATTTTTCAGCTCTTCATAGAACATTTCCTGACGATTTGGTGATTCAAGATACTTCAAGAATACAACATTTAAATCTATTGACGTATGATCAAGCAGTATTCTATTGGCAACGGTGATTGGTTCTCGATTGATAGTAATTATAAATTTAGTATGATGATCACGACCATTTATTATGCTAATGAACTCCTGTACGGATTTCTCCTCTTTTTTAGAATAGACAGGAAAATCATCTAGGCATATAATATCAGGATTGATCGATCTAATAAGAAAGGCGTTTATATAATAAACAAACTCCTCCTTTTTCATCTCGTGGGTAGGTGCTTCAGCATCTTTTAAATCAAAAAGGAAAGAGAATATGTCCCGAGCATCATTGTATTCAGAATACAATTTATTGTATATATCATCATCAAATCCATTAAATTTTAATGAGCTAAACGAAGAATAGAACGAATCGTTATACTGAACATATATCCATTTTTTCGAGCTTTCCATTAGATAGTGCTTTACAAAGGTACTTTTACCTGCACCGTCATCGCCATATATCGTTATGCGATTGCTTTGGACTCCATTTACAACATCAGAAATAGAATCACGTCTAATATAGTGGGTGAAGTCGAGTGAAAACTGTTCTACACCCAGAGTGAATTCACCGTGTGCAATCTTATCTTTAATTTTTTCAACAAATTCGGAATATTCCTCGTCAGGAACAATGCTGATATGATTTCGTACTTTTTTGTTTATACCAACAGTATATTTCTTTTCCTTGGAATTAGCATTTACATCTTGGTCTATTTCCAAAGTAAAAAAACACTCCTTGTTATTCTTGGATTTAGAAAAAAACTCTTCTCCAAGTGCTTCGTTCATTCTATTCCTGATTTTTCTATTCGTTCTATTGAAAGAATCAAAAGAAATCAGTTCGTTATTATTATCATCATATAGATATTTTTGTACCTCATCCCCTTTTATTTTATCTTTTTCATAGATTGTAACAGGTTTGGGGTTAGAACCTTTATAAATCATTTTGAAGAGATTTTTCATAGTTCCAGTAATCATCGGAGGCTCTTGAACTATTTCATCTCTTTCATCTGTTTTCTCTGGATATTCCGTTAACAATTCAAAACGAATGTTTTTATATTCAAAATAGTATTTCAATGAACTCACTCCTTAATAGCTCTAAAAACGATATGGCCATCATATATATTTTACCATGTTTTAGATAAGTTGTCAACATTTTTGGCAAATTTGCACAATACCGTAAAACTATACTCTTCCAATCAGTCGAGTATTTCTCAAATCACTTCATTGAAAGCCACTAGATTATCATGATCGGTACGATTTGAATCGTTTTCACTCAGTTTAACGCTAAACTTTATCATATCCAACAAAATCCACTTAAATCACTCATGGTTTTATACTAATTACGAATACAAGGCATTCTATCATAATGATTTGCTATTTGCAAAAACGGATAAAAAAAATTTCAAAAAATCCGTTAAAATCCTAAAATCCCACACTTTACTAATAATATATGCTACTATATTTACAGTACAGGACAAACTTTAAAATAGAAAAGTCAATATGGATATGTAGTATATTCAAATGAAAATCAAAGAATAAAAGAAACTCAAATTAATTGGAATATATATATATCTTTATGGATGAAATAATCATTATACCGCCTGATGAGTTTGAATGGTTCTCAAACGAAACAGTTATGCATTAGCTATATTGTCGCGGGTAACCACAAATAAAAAAAGGAGGACATGAAGTATGTCGAATTATTGGGATCCGAGTACCTACACACTAGAAAATCAGTTATCTGATATGTTGGGAGGTAGAGATGTAATAACTTGTGATGATGGGAGTGTCATCAAAGGAACTGAGAGTCATGTGGATATTTTTTGGCCAAGCAGTTCTGATTGTGGACACGGTCATGGTGGGTTCGACTATGACAGCGACGGAAACTCATCAGGTGGATTGTATCATAGGTAATTATCCTTTCTGTAGTGTGGAAATGCATTTGTTACAAGTAAAATGAATTAAAGGAGGACTTTTTTATGGCTACATCAAACAACCAAGGCGTATATATCGAAGCTCACAACGATAATCACGGAACATCTCACATAAACATATATGATAGAGATCCAGCCAGTGGGCCTCACGAATCAATTCATGTAAATATTCGTAGCGATGGATCTGGAACAATAGTTGAGTCAGACGGCAGCGGTAATAAGACTTCAACTAATATCAATCTTAACAAATAATCAATCTCAAATTACAAAGTAAATAATACCAAATGCATTTCAAAGTAATAAAGATTTTCCACTCTTACAGATTAAAAGTATGTATATCCTGCCTGATGAGTTTTCGACTGGCAATCGAACGAAACGGTGAAGTATCTACTTCACCGTCGTGGGAAGCCTTTTATACAAATAACAATTAATATATCATTACAAAACTATTTGGCTATATGGAGGAGTATACTTATGAACTACTTAATGAAAAAGGCCGTTAATTATAGCGGTCAGGATATGCTGTTAGATGTCCTAGACATTGACTTTGCGCATCGCACCATGTCAATCGTAGGTGAAATTGATGAAGAAGTGGCAGCAGTTGTAAACTCAGCACTTAGAAGCTTGGCAAGGGATTCCGAAGAGAATATAATTATTTATATCCAGAGCCCAGGGGGCTCGGTCTCCGCAGGTTTCAGTATCTACGATACGTCAAAAGCAATCAGGTGCGATATAGTGACAGTAGCCTGTGGAATGGCGGCAAGCATGGGCGCTTTTCTTTTGACTGCTGCAGGCACCAAAGGAAAACGTTGGTGTCAGCCAAATGCAGAGGTTCTGATCCACCAACCTCTTGGCGGCATAAATGGACAAGCAACAGATATACGAATTCATGCAGAGCATATGCTCAAAACACGTGTAAGACTAAATAGGATCATCTCTGAGAGTACAGGCCAGACCCCACAAAAAATCGAATTGGATACAGAGCGTGATAACATTATGTGTGCAGAAGATGCTCTCAAATATGGGCTTGTGGATCATATCGGAGATCCTATTTCCGAGTGGTAAAAGGAGGTAGTATATGAAATATTGTAAAATAACAAAGCCTATCGGTCTTGAAGATGTCTGCGGTGAAATCGAGAAAATTTGCAGTGAAGCACATGTTTACAAACAGTGTGGACTGAGACCGCCCCATCTGGCAATACAGCTTGATTCCGGTTCCGGCAGGACAACAATCTTAGAATACATGACGGACTGTTTTAGTGAGACCGGTGTGCTTGACTTTAACCGTAGCCTCGATGACTATATTGAACTGACCTTTGATGGAACACTTCAGCAGTTGAAGCAATCGTTTAATACTATTGACTCAGCTGCGGTATACACTAATGGGTTCTGTAATATTGTAGGCATGGATATAAGCGCAATATCGCAGCATTTAGGTGAAGTTCAGTGTACAGAGTTTTTGAAAAACTGTAAAACAGTTAGTGAAACTGCTTGTATTGTTTTCTTTATTCATTCATCTCCAACCAGAAATGAAGAAAAACTCCTCAGCAAGCTGTGTGAAAACGTTGAAAATATAAAACGTCTGGGTACTGTTCCATATAGTGAAGAAAACATTTGTGACCTCATCATCAAAAATATCAAAGAGCATGGGGTCACTATATCTCATAGTGAAACATTTCGTACTGCTTTGCTGAAGATTGTCAACGCTTTCAATATAACAAGTGTCAAGAGTGCAATTTCAACAGCAGAAATGGTTATTCACTATGCTGACTTCTCAGGTTTCTCACCTTTCATTGATGAGAGGGGACTGAAAGCTTTTATAGAACAGTATAACAAGCCTTTTGAAAGGAGCGATAAAAATGAGCAGAAGCGAAAGATGGAATACAGATAGCGAAATCAAACGCCGCTTAAATAATACAACAGATTCAAAAGTAGGCGCAGGACCTATATTGTATTACGAGAATGGCGATAAATACACTGACGACGGAGAATCGCATATAGCAGTTATAGGGCGTACCGGCAAGGGAAAGAGTCAGTGCTGTAGTCTTCCTTTTATAAGAGAAGTGATAGAGAAAGGAGAGAGCTTTATAGCTCTTGACCCAAAAGGAGAAGGGTTCAAAAACACTTCTTGCTACATTCCTGATACCTATCAGCTTTTCTGTATAGACTACCGTTACCCCCGCAAAAGCCCAACCAAGTGGAATGCCCTCACAACTCCTTATCGTTTGTTTCGTTCAGATGACCCGGACGAAACAGATATTGCCTGCTCTATAGTCAGTGAACTCTGCAGCGGAGTTTATCCGTATGATGGGAAATCGGATAAATTCTGGCCTGACTCAGCAGCACAGTATGCAAAGGGGCTGATATACGCATTATTTGAAACTTTTCCTGAAGATATGGTAAATCTCAATAATGTGTCTATCATGATGGAACAGTCTGAGGTTAAATTTGGAGGTAGTACAATACTAAAAACATTTTATGACTCTCTTCCAAGTGATTCTTTAGCTAAAAGGAACCTCGCCCCATATGCAACAGCTCCAAACGATACAAGAGCCTCTATTCATAGTGTTGCTGTGTCAGGTATCGAGGTGTTTAGCAGAAGTAAAGGGTTGATGGAAATGCTTGGTGAAGATAATCTCAACATTATGGACATTGACGTTGAGCGTCCATTTGCATGTTACGTGATAACCCCTGATGAGAGCGATGTATATGACTCCTTATCAGGTTTGCTGATTTCCCAGCTTACGCAGCATTTGATTCGTGTTGCACAAGATAAAGGTGGTAAGCTCCCTATAAGAGTAAATATAATTTTAGAGGAGCTTGGCTCTACAGGGAAAAGTATCCCTTCACTTCCAAATCTGTGTGTAGCAGGAAGGAGCCGCAACATAAGACTTATGTTGATACTGCAAAGCTATTCGCAGCTAAAAGATGTTTACGGTTCCAGTAAAGCAGAGACCATAGGTTCAAGCATAGGTATAACGGTAGGATTCTCAACAAACAATTGGGAAACTTTAAACGAGTGGTCACAGCGTTGCGGTGAAAGACAATTGGAACGAAACGGTCATCTTTTGAAGGAACCTCTTATTACAGCATCTCAGCTCGCAGCAATGCCTACAGGCTCTGCATTGATAATGATCGATAGTCAGTATAAGTATATTGCACATCTTCCCAGATACGAGGAAATGTACGATAACAGTAAATGGACTCCTCCAATATATCAGGCTGAAAAGTCTGTGAAGGAACTTAAATCTCTTGATTTTGTGGAAATGGTTAAGGAAATGAAAAAGCAGAAACTAATGGCTTCCATGGAATCAAATCCCGAGGAACGGATCAAACCACCGATAATGATGCCCAACCCATTCATGACAAAACCTCAAATGGACGTAGACAGCTTAATAGCAAAAATCGATGCTCAAATAGCAGAGATCGAAGCTGAAGAGGAAAACGAGCGTAAAAAGCAAGAAAAATCAATGAAGTATCACGCAGTTATTACTGAATGTAGTGGGGACAAAATGCTGATCGCTCAGCTTATAGCAGAAGCTAAAGGCGAGTCTACGATAAAAGCAGCAAACAGGCTTGAAGCTTTACCAACAGTAATACCATTCAGACTAAAAAAGGATGCTGTGAAGTTTGTTAGAGAGATAAATCAAGCCGGCGCAAAAGCAGTGCTAAAGACAAACCCGGAAAGGTCATAAGCTTATAAGATAAATCAGATACAACTCGATATATCCTATAAAATCAACAAAGCAAAGAGCTTGAGATCATTGAAAAGGTAAGTATAGCTTCACTTCATTCATAGGATATGTTTATATTAAAATTTATTTAGGCGGTGATAATAATGATCTATATAACAGGTGACACTCACGCACATTTTCATGATTTCACAAGTAGGATTGAACACGCAGGAATAGGCAAAGGCGATACAGCTATCGTATGCGGTGATTTTGGTTTTACCTTGGGCAGAGATTATGATGAAATGCATCTTAATGCAATGGAGCTGCTCCCATATACTATTGCTTTCGTTGACGGTAATCATGAGAACTTTGATAAATTGTACGAATACCCCATTGTGGATTTCTGCGGAGGCAAAGCTCATCAGGTTCGTAAAAATATTTTTCATCTGATTCGTGGAGAGAGCTTTATCATTGAAGGACACTCTTTCTTCTGCTTTGGTGGTGCATATTCAAGAGATAAAGCAACCAGAGATCCGAATTTCTGGTGGCCTCAGGAATTACCAAACAACGAAGAATATGCTCATGCAAAGAAAACCCTTGCAGGGCTGGGTTATAAAGTCGATTATGTACTTACGCACACCATTCCCGATTCATTTATTTACAGGCTCGGTGCTGTTCCTGACCCTCACGATGCTGAACTAACAGGATATTTTGAATGGCTTTACAGAGAGCTTGAATTCAAGAAGTGGTTCGCAGGACATTTTCATGTCAATAGAGACTTTGGCGACTTTATGGTATTGTTTGATGATGTGGTGACTATCTGAACAAAACACCCGATATATCCAGTTAACTTGGATATATCAGGTGCTTTTTAAGCATTTCAGACACGTCTCAAATGCAACGCACTCGTTCAATGAACAATAAAGACAGCTATATAAGATTCAGCGCTCTTAATGTCTTATCATCCTCCATGCCCTGACAATACTTATCCAACACTTTTTTAAATAACTGCTGCTGAGGTATCGCCCTGTTAAACAAGGTCATACAGGAACGAAGCTTAAGGGCATCTGTTAAGCCCAAAACAGAAACAAGGTCATAGCAGTTAAGCTCATACAAAGCCTCTGTTATTTCAATAAGTCTTGCCCCTAAAACAGGGTGCTCGTAATAGTCTGTCGCCTCAATAATATCTCTGATTGAAAAATAAGCGGTTATACCGCTCCAACCCAGTCCTTGTATCTGAGGAAAAACATACCAGATCCAATGTGTTATCTTACGCCCGTTTTTTATTTCAGATAAAGCAGTCTGATAGGGCTCTCCGAAATCATAGCCTTTTTCCTGAGCATCAATATATTTCTGAAGATCGGTCATGCGAAGCTCTATGCCGACCACCCCGTACTCTTTCTGTTTATCTAAAGAGTAGTATTCTTCCATATCGTGAGCATCGGCAGTATCCGCAGGAGAATAGCCTAATTTCTTCTCTTTAGGGAAAGCAGAATACAATTCTTCAAAGCTTGAAAAGCGGTGAAGTGCAGTCACTCGTGTCTGTATTTTTTTCGGTAAGTTATCGGCAGATGAAAACTCTATAAAATCGCCGACACTTATTCTTTGGCGCTTTTCATCAAAAAGGCGCATCTCTATTGTTTTGCTGCCGCTTTTTATCTTTTCAAAAGGGTCTCTGTTTAGTTTCATGCAGTGAAGCATTTAAACACTCCTTTGGATTATTTGGAATCATTATATTCCTGTTACACATGTTGAAGCATTCTTGATTCAACCTACTCATAGCCATGTGTTTATCATTATTTTCATAGTCAACATAATACAATTATATTATATCAGACTATATACAAGTAGTCAATAATCAGTATGCAGGCATTAATGTATTTGTTTTGAAAAACACGCAGCTATTCTGAACACTATACTATTTTGTATTAGGATTTGAAAGCGGATTTACATTATGATAACAAAATCCATCAAAATCCGTTATGGCTTAAAAATGTCAAGACAAAACATACGTGATATGGTATTATAATAATACAGATTACGAAGGGAGGCTAAAATGAAAAACATACTAAAAATGTTAATAGCCATTATTCTCCTTAAAAAGTTGAAAAACGGAAACAGAAAAATGTATCACAGATTTACTGAATGGTACAAAATTTAACTAAAGTTAGAATGGAGGAATAATCAATGAGTACAAATTTAGAACAGATTGAAGTCAGAAGCGATTCCAAGCTTTATCCGGTATCCATACTTATAGATACAAGCGGATCCATGGAATACTTTGAAACTGATTTACAGGCTGCAGTCAACTCACTTACAACCATAAGCGCATTAAGCGAGAAAGAAAGTTCAGATGTACTAATTACTCTTGTAACATTTAATAATAGTGTTGAGGTTTATGATACTGTAAGTCTTAATAATTTTGTGGCACCTTCGTTTAAGACAGGTGGGGCTACTAGAATGGGTAAAGCATTAGAAGACACGTTGAACAGAACCGATGAAATAATACACGCAATGTCAGAAATTAAAATGAATCGCCCTGCGATTTTCTTGATTTCCGACGGATTGCCCACGGATGACGTAAAAAAAAGTATCAAACGCTTGAAAGAAAGCCATGTTCAGTTTTTCGCTTTTGGACTTAACAAAGAAAGTGTAGCAGCACTAACTAAGATCTCACCAAATAAAGATGCATTCCTAATCGACTGCAAATCAGGAGAATCTCCAATCGTTCCTTTTATTGAATTTGTTTCACAGTCCATAACAAAAGTTAGTCAAAGCCAAGCAGGTACCGATGTTCAACTCGCCATACCTGAAAACGTACAATATGTAACTCAAATGGCATAAGGGAGTGATCTTATGAACAAGAGCGTAATGCAAGCCACAACAGTAATTGGTACTTCTCACAAAAAGAACAATAAACCCGTTCAGGACTTTTCAACGTGTATGAGAATAGATAAGTACATTGTACTTTTTACTGCAGATGGATTAGGTTCCAGCCGTCACAGTGATGTGGCGGCAAAGGAACTTGTTCGGCATTCTCAAGAATTCGTTATAGAATTCAATTACAACACTTGTACTATTTCCGATGACGTGCTTCCCGCCCTTCTTAATGTCTGTTTTCATAACACCAATCAGTGGTATCAATCAAAATACAATAAGGACTTGAATGACTATTTATCAACACTTGATATTGCTGTATTAAATACCAAAAGTGGGAGACTATTCTATGCACATAGCGGTGATGGTGGAATAATCACAAGAGATTTATATGGCGAATATCATTGTATAACTAAGGAACAAAAACCTCAATATATGCCTGCAAACTATGTCTATCCCTTTCACAAGTCTGATTATTGGGAGTTTGGGCAATCAGAAAATGTAAGTGCTGTAATGATCATTACTGATGGATTGCTCGATGTTTTTAAACATGAATTCCTTAAATACGGTGATAATAAGGTGTATACATTTCTATGTGCTTCGATTCTCGAATCTGCGATTACACCAAAATCATTTAATGCATATAGCAAGTACATAAAAAGAATACTGACAGAAAGAAGAATAACCGATACTGTCACAAAGAAGTATGAAACGGTATTCTCAAATGTCCATGAGGAGCATATGGCAAATACTATGCTTGAATCAGTCACTGATGATGTTACTATAGCATCAGCAATACTAATTGATATGAGTCAAACGCCTCCCTTAACAGATAAAGCTTATTATCTGGAACCGGATTGGAAGAAACTCAAAGAAAAAAGGGAACAGGATATACTATCAAAACTCAATAATGTAAACAAAGGAGCTGATTAAAATGACCATTTTTGTCGGGATTGTTAGATATGAAATCGATGATAAAAACTGTATAGGCGTAGGAGGCGAAGCTACTGTTTTTCCTATCAATAACACTACAGCAATTAAGATTTACAAGAATCCCGACATATTTAAAGAAAGTAAAATACGTCATATGTTAAGTATGTCGGTGGATAATACATTAAGAAGCTTTGCGGCTTGGCCAAGGGAAATTGTAACGGATATAAACGGAAAGTTTATTGGCTTTTCAATGGATAGAATAAAGGGCAGCGAAACATTCAAAAGTATGTTTATTGAAAGAATAAGCGTTGAAAATAGGATCAAACTTGCCTACAATATCTGCGCCTTGACCGAAAACCTTCATCGCTGTGGTATTATTATAGGAGATCTTAATCCTGGAAACTTTATTATACATGACACAAATCAGATAACTGCTATAGACACAGACAGTTTTCATATTATCACTCCAAAATATGAATACCGTTGTGTTGTGGGCTGCACATGGATATTGCCGGCAGAGATTCAAGAAAAATGGGGAAAATTTGGCGTTTTAATGCCTCCCTGCCCTCTCCCTACATTTACTAAATACACAGATTACTTTTCTATGGCAACTTTGATTTACTGGTTGCTAGTCAACTCATACCCGTTTTCAACATCAGCAAGTCCAAGTCTTTCATCATCGGCACAATTTGTTACTGAAAACGAGTTAATAAAGAAACGCATATTTCCACCTATAAACGGAGGAAACAAATACTTACCACAAAAAGGGTCAGTATCGTTTAGTATGCTTCCTAAAGATATACAAGAAGCATTCCAAAAAACATTTGTATATGGCGCTGATCATCCCACTTCAAGAGTAACTCCTATCGAATGGATGAACATACTAAGTCAAACACTTCGCAATTCTCACAAATGCTCATATGATAGAAGACATTTGATATACCACAGTAATGAGTGCCCCTATTGCAAGGCAGATAATGAATTAAAAGCAATTGCACAAAAGGCAAATCAAAACCTCATGAAAATTAACAACTCCCCTATGACAGTACAAACGCCTGCAGCTATAACTCCAGTTGTTAATAATACACCAGTATTCCATTCAGCGTCTACTTACAATAATGCAAACGCATATATTCATAAACAAGTATATCTACATAATACAGTTCCATATCTTGCGTTCTGTTTAATATCATCCTTTGTATTCTCCGCATTTCTATCAAATCTATCAACATACATAATAGATATGTTTGGATATTTAGACGGAAAAGCTAATGATCCTTTTCATATCTTTGTAGCAATAATCCTTTCAATCATATACTACGTTCGCACCGAAGAGGAGTATGAACTATATGGTCCAAGTAAATGGTATCTGTTTTTAACACCTGTTTTGATAGGATTCTTTTCGCAACAGATATGCACTATAATCGTGTTTCTGGTTGTGTTAGCTATAATAATCGGAATACTCGCGATTTTTGAAATATTCTCATAAGAAGGTGATGTAATGGTCAAAACGAAAACTAATTTTAAGCTATATTTTGACTTGGCGTTCTATCAAGCAATAATGCTAATGAATTATTTAACTCTATTGTTTCGCAGCATAGAAGACATAAGCAGACCTTTATCGACATTCCTTTTTATAGCACTAATAATAGCAGCCGATGTCATTGGCATAAAGCTCCTTTCTTCAAGAAAGGAGTATGCACTAAAGTGTTTTCTGATAACTATTTTTCCCTTCGGTGTGTACACATTATTCACTTATCGCAAGCTTTTAGAGACATACATCATTTGCTCAGGAATAGTTGTTGGTCTGACAACCGCTATATTTGCAATAGTTTTGTATAAAATTCGATTACATAATAGGTGTAATAAATGTCAGTACATTATGGGAATGTTGTCAAGATGTTTATTCTATATGTATTTTGCTATTGTTATATGTATGACTATTATCCTAGTATTTATGCTAATAAACAGAATTGCAGGGAATAATCTCATAAGCACAAAAGTCGATTCATATGAAACAGTTGGAAGCCATTACAGCATTGATGACCATATGGATGAAATCTTACTCTTGCAGGAAAGCAAGTGGAAAAAACTCGACACTACCGAAAAACTTAAGGTTCTTAACACGGTTGCAAATATAGAAGCCAGCAATATGGGAATCTCTCATATAATAAATCTCGGCACTTCAAAACTGGACAAGCAAATTCTGGGTCAGTATTCAAACGAGAAATACACTGTGTATATAGATATAGACCATTTGGAGAATGATGATGTAAACGATGTATTAAATAGTGTATGTCATGAGGTCCGTCATTGTTATCAGCATTTGATTGTTGAAGAATATGAAAGTGCTGCTCCCGAATCGAAAAATCTAATGCTATATAAAGATGCTATCATATACAAACAGGAATTTGAGCATTATGGAGATTTAACAAAGGATATAATGCGATATTATACCCTCAACTGTGAGGTCGATGCAAGGAATTATGCTGAAAACGCTGTGATTGTTTATAATAAATTGATTTCAGCTTATAATGTATCATCGGAGAATTCATAAATATATCTGTGGCATAATTACACAAAAAATCAGCAGAGAATAAGGAAAAAAATATCCTTAGATTAATAATGATAGAATCTATGATGAAGACCAGATGAAAAAAGAATGTACATTGGTTTATAAGATGCGTGATAAGGATTGATTAACGAAGTGTGTACTGTTTTCCGTTTTATCAATTAAATTGTTACTACTTCTAAAGCACCTTCAATTGCTTGAATCCCTACTTCTGATTTAGTAGCTGTATATCCCGCCTCCCAGTAGCGGGATATACAGTATGAAAAAACAATTGGGTGCTTTTCATCAAATATTTTATAATAAATGTATTAATAACTACAATTGTCTCTGTATTAGCCTCCTAAAACAATAATTTAGGAATATAATCTTCCACCCTATTCTCGTGGATATTACCAACAACATAGTATTCAGTATGTCTTATGGCAAGCATTGAATCACAATCAACTACAGGATCAGCTATTAGCCTACCGTCATCAATCGGGATTGCCATAAATTCATTGTATTCAGCCACCCATTTTATAAGATAATATCCTTCGGGTGGATCGTAAGGATCGGGGTCAATAGTTTTCTCGGATATAATATCATTCTCAAAGATCATAGTACCATTAAGGTCAAATTCTCCGATATTTCTATCCAGCGTATCCGTGTCAATCTCAATCAAATATTCGTTCAATGCAGACAATGCAATCTTTTTTGTCTTTTGAGGAGGTAAAGATAATATATATGCCTTCCCCCCAATAAACACAGCATTACCATAGACCCATTCATTGGTGTCTAAAGCCTTTGCCCTGACTGTAAACAACTCTTTACGATTTACTTTTTTCATAATACCACTCCTGTCAATTAGTTTTTCCTTATATGAAAAACGGGAACAGAGCTGTTCTGTTCCCGTAAAACATATACATAATAATCAAAGCTCAACCTTATCGGAGAAATCACCATTGATAACGTAATAAGCAGCCTTATCCTCTGGCTTGATGTAAATCTCAATAGTCTTGACCTTACCCTTGAATTTGCTCTTATAGTCAGCCTCAACAGCCTTCTTGATATTAGCAAAATCAAATTCTTCTCCACCGAACTGAACCTTTACGGTTTCCTTAGGATCAGACAACTTAGCAGCAGTCTTTGACTTTACAGGCGTTTTCTTCTCAGCAGCATTTGCAGGGGCATTTGCTTTGGTAGCTGTTTTCTTAGCAGGAGCTTTTTTGCAGCAGGCTTCTTTGCAGGCTTTTCAGCCGGAGCTTCTGCGGCAGTCTCCTTGACAGGAGCAGTTTCTATCTCTGTCTTAGATTCTGCAACAGTAGCAGCTTTTGAATTAGTCTTTTTTACCATTGTTGTTACCTCCAGATTATTTGGTAAAACCATTATACTGCTATTTGGGTTTTCTGTCAAGTTCATATACATTTCTTTTGAAACACTGAAATGCTTGAAAAATACAATTAAATATGTTATACTTATTATAGTATAAGCGTGATGAGCTGCAAGTCGGCAATAAGATCGGTGATGTATCCTCTAAATCGCAGTTCATGGGCAAGAGATACGCTGTGACAGATACAGTTATCGAAATGGACGACATAAGCGGTGTTTCCCTCGGTGATGTTTACGGAAACGGTGATACAAGAAGCGTATCATTTCCCATAAGTGCAGATATTTTTAAGGCTCAGGGTGGCGGTCTGAACTTTGTTCACGGCGGTTGCTCTCCCCAGGAGATGATCATTCCGCTGATCGATGTAAAAACAGAGAAATCTAAGGTCGAAACGACATTTGCAGAGATCTCAATGACTACGAATACCAGCAAGATCACAAACCTCAGCGTAAATCTCGAATTTTTCCAAAGGCAGCCTGTTTCTGATGTGGTCAAGCCTGCGACTTATCACATTTACTTTGAAACTGAGGACGGCGAAAGAGTATCGAATGAGAATCAGTATCATGCTGACAGTGCAGAGAGTAATCCTCTGAACACGAAAGCAAAGCTGAGATTTTCATTCAAGAACAGGATTTACAGCAATAAGGATAAATACTACCTTATCATTATGGACGAGGAGCATAACATTCAGCTTGCTATAATTCCGTTCACGATCGACATAGCTATGGCTAATGACTTCATTTTTTAATGGAGATAGATAAATGGAAGATAATATGTTTACGGAACGCAGTACAAGAGAGGAACTATACCGCAAGCTCAAAGAGAACTTTGACGGTAAGATTGTCCGCAAGGACTTGACAAAACGTATCAAAGAGGGTGCGAATGTTCCTGTCTATGTCCTAGAATTTCTTTTAGGGCAGTATTGCAGCAACGATGATGAAGATGTTGTGCAGGACGGTGTAGAACAGATCAAGAGGATTCTGTCCGAAAACTATGTCTGTCCTGACGAGTCCGAAAAGGTGCTTTCTAAGCTGAGACAGAGAGGTTCGATGAGCATCATTGACAGAATGACGGTCACTCTGAACCTTAGAACTGACAGCTATGAAGCGTGGTTCTCAAACCTCGGTCTTGGCAAAGTGCCTATTTCAGAAAACTATCCGCAGGAATATGATCGACTCCTGTGCGGTGGTATCTGGTGTATCATAAATCTTGAGTATTTAAGCGGTGATTCTCTTTTTGATAATGAAACAAACAAGGCAGTACCGCCTATTGTTATCAATAAGCTGACTCCGATCCAGATGCCCTATGTGGATATGAATGATCTGAGAGAAGGCAGAAAAGCCTTTACCAAAGAGGAATGGATAGATGTGCTTCTCCGTTCTATCGGAATGGAGCCGGATACCCTGACTGAAAGAGAAAAATGGCTTTTACTCGCCAGAATGATACCGCTTGTAGAGAATAACTTTAATATGTGTGAGCTGGGGCCGCGCTCTACGGTTAAGTTTCACATCTACAAAGAGATTTCTCCGAACAGTATTCTTGTGTCCGGTGGTCAAACAACGGTCGCTAATCTGTTCTATAATATGAGCAGGCACTCTGTCGGTCTTGTTGGACTTTGGGACTGTGTAGCCTTTGATGAGGTCGCAGGCATCAAGTTTAAGGACAAAGATGGCGTTCAGATCATGAAAGACTACATGGCTTCGGGTTCTTTCGCAAGAGGAAAAGAAGAAATCTGGGCTTCGGCTTCTATGGTCTTTGTCGGAAACATCAATCAGAGTGTAGATGTTTTGCTGAAAACATCAAGCCTGTTTGATCCCTTCCCGCCTGAAATGGGTACAGATACGGCTTTTCTTGATCGTATGCACTGCTATATCCCAGGTTGGGAGATACCGAAGTTCCGTCCTGAGCATTTCACAACTTTATTACCGACTATCTTGCTGAGTTTATCAGAGAGCTTCGTAAGGTGCAGTCCGGCGATGTGATCGACAGATATTTTAAGCTCGGCAAGAACCTCAATCAGAGTGACACGATTGCTTTTAGAAAAATGGTCGGCGGCCTTGTAAAGCTGATTTATCCTGACGGAGAGTTTACAAAGGAGGAATTAGAGGAGATCATTCGATTTGCTCTTGAGATGCGCCGCAGAGTGAAGGAACAGCTCAAAAAGCTCGGCGGTATGGAGTTCTACGATGTGAACTTCTCCTATATTGATAACGACACATTTGAGGAGCATTATGTTTCCGTTCCTGAACAGGGCGGCGGAAAACTGATTCCCGAAGGCATCTGCAATCCAGGACAGGTATATAATGTGTCAAGAGGAAAAACAGGAATGCTCGGTGTATTCAGACTTGAATCTCGGGTATTGCCAGGTAACGGTAAGTTTGAGAAAACAGGTCTTGGAAGTGACCGTGAAGCAAAAGAAGCGGTCGCTACTGCATACAACTTCCTCAAAGCCAATGGCAAGCTTATCAGCGGCTCAATCGACATATCCACTAAGGACTATATCATCAACTATCAGGACTTGCAAGGTATCGGTATGACCTCTACACTTGCGGCATCTACGCTGATCGCAATATGCTCTATTGCATTGGGAAAGCCTGCACTTCCGTCTTTGGCTGTTCTCGGTGAGATCAGCATCAGCGGTTCGCTTATCAAGGCTGAGGACTTGGCAAATTCTCTGCAAGTATGCCTTGACAGCGGAGCTAAGAAGGTGCTTCTCCCCATAACTTCCACAGCCGATCTCGGCGTGGTGCCGCCTGAGCTTATGGGTAATTTCAGCATTATCTTCTATCAGAGCGCAGAAGATGCCGTGTTTAAGGCTTTAGGGGTTGAATAAGATAGGAGGAATATTATATGAAGATTCTTGCACCTATTACGTCTGCTTCAGATATAGAGGTCTTAAATCCAACAATATATAACACCGAGTTCTTTTGTGGATATACTACTGATTATTGGGAAAGAAAACATAGTAGCTCTTTTGCATCCAATTCAACTATATCAGTTCCATTAAACAATAGAAATGGCAAAAATGCTAATATATCTTCAATTTCTGATCTTAAAATTGCTGTTGAATTGGCAGAAAAGTATAATACGACACTATTTCTTGTGCTAAATGCAAAGCATTATCCAAAGTATTCGTATACAGAGCTAAGTAAATATTTAGATGAGGTTAGTGATATTGGGATAAAAAAGATGATTGTTTGTGATATTGGTATGATCTCATACTTAAATGACAATTATCCTGATATTAAAGTATCTGTTAGTTGTCTTAATCAAGTAACAAATAAAATGGCGGTACATTTTTACGCAAATTTTCAAAATGTTGAACGAATAGTATTTCCTAGACATATGAGTAGTTCTGAAATAATCAGTATAGCATCTTCTTTTCCTAACATTCAATTTGAATACTTTATTTTTAGTAATCGTTGTTTATATGATGACGGCTATTGCAGAGGTATTCATGAGTTTACTCCGATATGTAAAGACTTATTTTATTCAGAATACTATTCTCGAAATGGTCTTTTTCTAAATGATCAAGATATCCAATCTTTTCGTTCTAGTGAATTTGAATTTAAGGATTGGACACGAAACGAGATAATGGTTAATGAGAAAAAATACTGTACTGCGAGTTTTGCTTGTACAGCGTGTTCACTTATTAAAACATATCAAATACCCAATATAGTATCTTTAAAAATATCAATTCGTGGACATGATATAAATGAGCGATTACGACAGGTACAAATCGCACATAATGTAATTCGCTGCGTTGAACAGCAAATGCCATTAAATAAAATACAAGAGACAGTTAGTCATTTATATGGAAAGGATACATTATGCAGCATAGGAATGTCATGCATGATGAAATAATAATATGGAATTAGCTTTAATGATTGAAGATATTAAACAATACAATGGAAAGAAAATAACAGACTATTCATTTAGTTGGGGGAATACTGATAATGGCATTGAAAAAGCTGTTTCGTTTTTACAGGAAAACTTTATTCTGCCTGAGATAACTCTATTGTATTATGGTAATGAGTTCTGTGAATATAGAATCCCTAGTATAGATGAACTAAAAAAAGCATATTTTTTTGCAAAAAAAGAAGATTTAGAGTTTGTTTTTGTAACCCCTGTAGTAACTGACTATGGTATTTCAATAATAGAACAATGTATTGAATCATTATGTGAGATTACTGAAAATCCATTTATTGTAATTAATGATCTTGGTGTTTTAGAATTAATAAAGACCAAATATCCAATGTGCATTGTTTTCCTAGGTCGTATTATGGATAAGCTAAGTCATGATATTAGAGCAACAAAAGAAGAATTCTATTCCTATTATGGACATGAGGGTATCATTTACGCTAGTACCCCAAGTGTTGGAAGTGATGGATTTATGAATGCTCTTGGATATAAAATGATTGAACGATGCGAACTAGATTTACCAGCTATCGGAATCAATTTACCTAAGTATCAAAGATTTTCATTATATTATCCCTATTGTTATTTAACTACTGGGCGCGTATGTTCAATGCGAGCTCATAGTCTCGAAAAAAAGGAGAAATATTTGGTTGATACTCAGTCTTGTAATAAGCTATGTAAAAGTATTCAGATTGAAAAACGCAAGCCTCTAAATGGTTATCAATTTATGAATGGACAAAGGAAAAATAATCAATATTTGTTTCAGCGTGGTAATACAGTTTTTTATGTTTTAGAAAACCTTGATGTTAAAGAAATACAACAATTTGATAGAATAATTTTACAGGTGTAAATATATGAAAACATTTGAATTGATTGACATACTTTTTCAAAAGTTAGGTATAGATGTGGTATTTGGAGTTCCTGGTTATCAAATAATGCCCATTTGGCAAAACATTTCTAAGGCAAAAATAATACTATGTAGTCATGAACAAGAAGCTTCTTATGCAGCTGTTGGATACGCAAAAAAATCTCGTAAACCCGTTGCTGTTCTAACTATTGGAAGTCCTGGAGTAACAAACTGTATAAGTGGAATTGCTTATTCAAATATTGATTCTATACCGTTGATATACATTTCAGGAAGAACAAGTATAAAAAAAACAGACTGCGGAATGCTACAGGAAGAAAGCATTGTAAACAGAAGATTTGATTCAACAAGCATTTTGAATCATATAACAAAGAAAAGCGTATGTATATCAAATCCACTAACTGCTGCAGAGCAAATTATTTCAACTATGGAAATGGCTGTCCAACATAGATACGGAGCAGTTCATATTAGTATTCCAATTGATATACAAAATGCAGATATTCCGGTTAACAATAAGCGTCTACATTCTCCAATTATGTTATCATCATATCTTGAAGAAATGATACCAATAACCAAACGTCCAATTATTGTAATTGGTTGGGGTGCATGGATGGCAGATGCATATAATGAAATATATCGTTTAGCCGAAATAATAAATGCTCCTGTTTTGGTAACATCTAAAGCTTATTGTTGTATTGAATCGCAAAATCCATTTTATTTAGGTAAACTCGGTTATGGACATAATTTTGAAATTGACTCTTTTGTTGAGTCCTACTCGCCTGATTCAATAATATCATTTGGAGCGACCCTTAGTGACAAAGATATTTCAAACACTATTTTGCAAAAATATCTATCTGAAATTCCGATTTATGTTGTCACAGATGAACCCGTAAAATATCATAGAAATGAAATACATTACATTACAATGGATATGAAAACATATTTAAACAAGTTGTTATCTATGACTAAAAAGCATATCAACAATTCACAATTGAAAGCAAAAAT
Organism: Ruminococcus sp. RTP21204st1_B2_RTP21204_210225; assembly: GCF_040914135.1. Taxonomy (NCBI): domain Bacteria; kingdom Bacillati; phylum Bacillota; class Clostridia; order Eubacteriales; family Oscillospiraceae; genus Ruminococcus; species Ruminococcus sp. RTP21204st1_B2_RTP21204_210225. Next base: position 21,812 of record NZ_JBCPGA010000032.1, read on the forward strand.
TCATATCTCTCGAAATAAATATAGATTATATTGGAGAGAAAAAATAGAAAGTAGCGATGTATTAGCTCAAGCAATATGGATCATTTCTAACACTGACAGTATAATTACGGCGGATGCAGGAAACCATTTGTTGAATGCAGCTGTTTTGCTTGAACCGAAAAAATGTGGATATTTCTTTTTAGACACAGGATTAAGAGCTATGGGAACAGGAATTTGTTCTGCTGTTGGTATGGCATTAGCTGACAGAAGTAACCACTATATCGCTATTACTGGTGATGGCTGTATGTTAATGAATGGAAATGTAATGCATATTGCATTTGTCAATAAACTTCCAATTACATTTGTTGTATTTAATAATCATGCACTTGGTAGGGTTCGTATCGGTCAAACTATTATGAATGATTATCGAGGAAGCGATATTAATAACGTTGACTTTATGCTTTATGGTAAAGCTTTAGGTATGCAATCATATTGCTTTTCATCTTTAATCGAATTTGAATCACAGTTGCATAAAATAATTCATTCAAATCGACCTTCGTTAATTGAAATAATTACTCCATCTGATGAAGTTCCCATTAAAATAAAAGGAAGTGTATATTAATCATGAACACTGATTATAAAACCATGTTAATAACTGGAACTACTCAAGGTATTGGTTATCAATTATATAAATATTATAAGGATAAGTATAATATAATAACTATAAATAGACAAGATATTGGCGACAATAATTATGTCTGTGACCTTTCAAATATGAATGAAGTTAGAGAATTAATTTCCCAAATAGCTTCTATTAATGTCGATATTTTAATTAATAATGCAGGTGGAGCATCTCCAGTACATTTTTTAGATATGACAATTGATGAACTTATTGCGGTATCAACTTTAAATTACCATACTCCTATTCTATTAATGCAAGCTGTAATAAACGGAATGGTAAATCGTGGATATGGTAAAATAATTAATATATCGTCAATAGGATCAAAATCGCCAAGACCATTGATTGCTCATTATGGCGCAGCAAAAAGTGCTTTAGAAAAATTTTCATCTAGTATAGCAGTAGCATATGGAGGTACGGGTGTTTCTGTAAACTGTATTTGTCCAGGAGGAATTAATACAAAAACAAGCATAGAAAATCGAAAAAAAATGGCTGAACTTCTTAACTTAGAAAAATCTCACTTCAACTTACAAATGGCTGAGAAAAATGGACTAGGTCATCTGATTGATCCACAAAAAGTAGTTGAAATGGTTGATTTTTTACTTAATGATGATACAGCAACAATTTCAGGACAAACATTTAATGTTTGTGGTATCAGGGAGGTTCATTAATGAAAGATTTGATTTCAGAATTCATACTAAGTTCTTATAAATTATTGAATGATTCAAAAAATAATACACATTATTATCATACGTTAACCCCAGATGATAATTCACCAGTGGTTGTACATCACACAACAAATCAATTTACCTATGTTATTTCTGGAAATGGTAGTGTTTTTTTAAATGGCGATGAAATACCTATAGAACCTGGAAAAGAAATACTTATTGAAGCGGGAACAACACATCGATTTGTAGCTATTTCAAGAGAATTGGTGTTATTTCACATTCATATTCCTGAATCAGGTAGAACTACGGATAGATTTATACTTGAAGGTGAGGACTACAGAAGAAATGAGTAATAAAGTGGTTATAATTACAGGCTGTTCTTCTGGTATAGGATTAAGTACAGCAAAAAAATATAAGGATGAAGGATATACAGTAATTGGCTTAGATATAAGTCAATGTCCAATTAGTGATATCATAACGTTTTATAAATGTGATCTATCTAATGAAAAAGAAATAGTTCATACAATTAATAATATTAAAAGATTGTATCAGTCTGTTAATTATCTGATATGCTCTGCCGGTATTTTTTTTGATAAACAAAGATCATTTCTAGATAATATGGACATAAATGAATGGACTAACACTATACAATGTAATTTAACAGGTTCCATGTTAATCTTTCGTGAAACATTCCAGTTAATTCAAAAAGCCAAAGGAGATAAAGCAGTTCTATTCGTCTCATCTGATCAAGCACAGCATCCACGTTGTAAAAATAGTGCCTATGCAGTTTCAAAGGGAGGATTAATAACTCTTGCAAAAGTTTGTGCCGCTGAATCAATTAATTATGGTATACGAGTTAACGCTATCGAACCAGCATCTGTTCGTACTAATTTTATAAACAGGCTATTTGAAACAGAAGAACAAAAAGAAAGTATTTACGAAAAAGAGAATGATAAAATGCCTTTAGGGTTAATCGAACCTGATGACGTTGCCGAATTAATCATTTTTTTGTGTTCAGAAAAAGCGAAACGCATAACAGGACAATCCATATCAATTGATGGTGGTTTATACATATAACAAGGGGGATTATATATGAAAAGGTATACAAAAGATTATTTTGTAAATCGATATCAGGATTACACAAGTTTACATATGAATGTATCTGAGCACTTAACTGGCGAAGAAGAAATTGTTATTGGCAGTATTGATGTTTGTATGACAACACGTTGCAATTTAAGATGTAAGGGATGTGGGAGTTTGATGCCAATGTACTCTCATCCAGAAGATATTGATATTGAATTAATCATTCATTCTCTAGAGCGTTTCTTTAGTGTTGTGGACAGAGTATTTCGTGTAAATGTTATAGGCGGCGAACCGTTTTTATATCCACATATGGATCAAGTGATTGAATTTCTTAATTCAAGAAATGAAGTAGTCTGGGTTGTAATTCCAACTAATGGAACAGCCGCACCTGATAATCCTCGATTATATAAGGCGTTGCGAAATCCAAAAAACCATGTTCGTATAAGTCATTATGAAGCTTTCGAAAAAAAATCAGGGATATTACTAAGTCGACTTGTTGAAGAAGGGATAGATCACTCAATTAAATTATTTGGAAAAAACACTTATCTTTGGTATGATTTTGGAGATTATGCCCTTAGAAATCGAAGTCCAGAAGAACTTGCTAAACAATACGATAATTGTGAAGTTGAATGGATGAGCTTGTTTAAAGGAAGATTGTACCCATGCCCTAGAGCTGCGCATTCAATAGATTTAGGACTTCAACCAGATGAAGGAAACAGCATTTCTATTTCAGATGATAATATGACTTTAGATCAATTAAGAAACGAATTAATACAGTTTGTTTATGAAAGAAGTTATTATCCATCATGTAACAGATGTAATAGGGGAACTGATTTATGCCCTGTAATTCCTGTTGCAGACCAATTGTGAGGGTATAAAATGAATATAAACAATCTAATTACATTTATTTTAGGTGTTGAACCAACTATCATATCTGAGAATGTAATAATTGCGCCTTGTTGGCAGCCAGATTCAGTTGGTATTTCTGCTCAGTTAGTCTCTAATCAATCTTGTACCATCTGGCATTGCCAAGAATATGATTTAACATATATCGTGTGTGGAGTGGGTTCATGTTTTTGTGCTGATGTTACGATGATTCTTCAGTATACTAGATGTAAACGCGCTCTTTTTCTCGGTTCTGCTGGAGCACTAGATGAAAGAATTGGAATTGGTGATATTGTAATACCCGATAATGTATATTGTGCAGAAGGAGCTTCAAGATTTTTATACGAAGATCTTTCAAAAGATATTTTTGGCAAGATGTATAATACTGATAATACATTAAGTGATTTTATTCGTTCATCAATAAAAAATAAAATATGTGAAAGTAATATTCAATTACACCGTGGAAATGGCATTTCAGTAGAAAGCATTTTTTCTCAGTATGATCATATAGAGGATTTCATTAATATGAATTGTACTTTTATTGACATGGAATCATCAGCTTTTCTTGCAGCATCAGAAAAAATAGGTATTCCTAGTACAATAGTCTACTGTATTTCAGACAATGTTATTTCTGGTAAACCTTTATATAACACCTCAAAAGAGGAAACCGAATTCCGTAAGAGAATTAGAAAAAAAATTATACCTGATATTATATCTGCTTTTGTAAAGTAAAGAGTATGGATTTGAATAATACTACAATCTATCTAACAAATACTTCATATTATAGCTTTGGAGGAAATCATGAGTAATAAAAATAGTAGTGGGTTCTCAGAAAATCAATATGTTACATATTTCGATAAATGTAAATCAAAGTCACCTTCATATCAATGTAAAATATCAGTTATTATTCCAGTTTGGAATGTTGAAGAATACCTTTCTGATTGTCTAGAGAGCATACTTGTTCAAAAGGAATATGTCTATGAAATAATTTGTATTGATGATTATTCTCATGATTCTAGTGGGCAAATTCTAAGAGATTATCAAAAATACTATCCCGATCTTATAACTATTATTTCACAGCATCATATTGGCTTATCCGCAGCTAGGAATAGAGGTTTAAAAATTGCACGCGGCGAATATATTTATTTTATGGATTCAGATGATATCTTAAAGCCAAATGCATTTGAAAGAATGCTTAATGTTTTAGAAAACAAGAAACTTGATGTCCTATTCTTTTCATTTGAGAATTTTTGTTTAGAAAAAAAACTACAATCTCAATATGCTGATAGGATAAATAGCATAAAGAGAATGTATTCATTTTCAATGGTGAAGACTGGAAAAGAAGCTTTCTGCGAGTTTAACAAAACTAAAGAATACTATGTACTTGTATGGGCACAATTTTTTAAAAGAAGCTTTTTGGAAGAACATAAAATATTCTTTTACGAAGGAATAGAGTATGAAGATCAATTATTTACATTTCAGGTTCTATACCACGCAAAACGTGTTTTTTGCATTACTGATGTTTTATATTTGAAACGTATTCGCTCTGGCTCAATATGTACAAACGCTCTTTCCATAAATTATTTGAAATCGTATTATACTACTTATTCTGTAATAAAAAATATGCTTGATAATATGGAAGGTGATTTTTTACATTACACACTCCAACTACTTGAATCATATAAAAATAAATTAAGAAGGAAATATAGTGTTTGTACTGAATCTGAAAAAAATATTATCAACGATATTCAAGAACTGATAGAAATATGTTCGCATTGCGAATAAGGAGATGTTGTAAATGAAATCAATAATTAATCTAGATCAGCTTAACAATATTCTAAAGAATAATGGAAACGTATGCCTTTACGGTTTAGGTGTTAATTTAGAAATATTTCTTGATTATTTTGAATATATGGGCTATCATCCATTTTGTATTTTAGTTGATCAATATACAATAAGTCCATTTGAGTATTCATTGAATCCTTCTAAGCGAGCCAATCTTCCTCGAAGCTCGTTTTCAGAAACGGATATGATGCTAGATGGTACATATAGAAGCATTCCTATATTTAGAATTGACAATTTTATAAATAACGACCAATACATTATTATTAATCTAAATCTTGAGAATGAAGATTTATTGGAAGATATTTGCAAAAAAATATATTCTCCATATCGCCTAAAAAAGGAATACTGGGACACTGAAAACAAGATAATTGACGACTTACAGTTAATTAAGAATACTATTCGTCGTAGTTTACGTTCAACGGTATATGATTTCCATTTTGAATTTCATCTAGCTGAACATTGCAATCTAAATTGCATTGGTTGTACACACTTTTCTCCGCTTGCAGAGCCTGAATTTCTTGAAGTTAAAGATTTTCGTAATGATATTGAGCGGTTATCATATCTAACGGGTGGAAATGCAAGATTTATAAATCTACTGGGTGGTGAACCACTTCTTCATCCTGAAATCAATTCTTTTTTTAAGATAGCACGTGAATATTTTCCAGAAGCAAAAATTTCTATTGTTACAAATGGTATTCTTTTACCTCAGATGGATAACTGTTTTTGGACTTCATGCAGGGAAAACAAAATAGTTATTGCTGTAACTGAATACCCCATTGGATTTGATTATTTATCAATTCGAAATAAAATTAGAAATGAAAATATAGAATTTGAAAGTTTTAGCGGCAGACAGGAAAGATATGAAATGTGGAGTCTATTTTTAGATGAAAGAGGTTTAAATCGTCCTGTAGATAATTTTATGAAATGTCAACGGTCTAATGCTTGTGTATTTTGTTCTCATGGAAAATTATTTCCATGTCCTACTATGGCTAGTATTCGCCATTTTAATCGAATCTTTGATACTAAAATGGAAATATCTGAGTCAGATTACATTGACATTTATAAAGTTTCTTCTATTCAAGAAATATTAGATTTTTTAAAGAATCCTGTTCCTTTTTGCCGATTCTGTAATGTTGAAAAAAGGAAATATGGTCTTCTTTGGCAACAGTCTAAATGTGAAAAAAATGAATGGTGTCCAATAGATTAGCATATCTCAACTATTTTCTTTTTCAACCTTTTGTAACCGCCAACCCCACCCATCCCTCGACCAAAGAATAAAATAATGATACAATTACTCTGAAGGAAAATCGAATTTCGAAAGGAGTAAATATCATGGGAAGAATACGGGAGATCAAAAAGCAGGTTCGTCACAAGGAATGGGCAGCGATGGTGAGTGATTGTCAAGCGAGCGGCAAGAAGGTTGAAGAATGGTGCGCTGAAAACAGCATCAATGTCAGTACCTACTACAAAAGGCTGAATGTGTTAAGAAGTGAGCTGATCGATGATGCTGAAAAACAGAGTATCGTCCCTGTAAGCGTATCAACAGCAATTGCGAATGAGACGGATACAGTCATTCCAAATGCTGCAAGATCAAGCGAAGATAAGATAATAATGCGGAAGGACGGCATTGAGATCACTTTGCCGAAAAGTATATCCGAGGATACTATCTTCGTCCTGCTCAAAGGGCTGAAACAATGCTGAAAGACCTGTCTGCCGCTAATATCTTCATCGTGTGCGGTCATACGGATATGAGAAAGTCCATTGACGGGCTTGCAGCTATCGTTCAGCAGCAGCACAAACTGGACCTGTTTTCAGATAGCCTATTCCTGTTCTGCGGACGAAGAAGAGACCGTCTGAAAGCATTGCTTTGGGAGGGTGACGGTTTTCTGCTGTTCTACAAACGTCTTGAGACCGGACGGTTCAGCTGGCCCCGCAACGAGCAGGAGGTCAGAAATCTCACCCGTGAGCAGTTCGTATGGCTGATGCAGTCCTATCTCCGATGCGATAATTGACCGTATAGTCAACAATGCTTATGACATCATGATTTCAAAAATATCATTTCTGAGTAACCGCCTAATAACATACCGCCCCTAAATAAAAGATCCCCAAGCTGCGGTTCGAGGATTACTCATGTTGCTTTAC
>NZ_JBCPGA010000033.1:0-28183 GCF_040914135.1 Ruminococcus sp. RTP21204st1_B2_RTP21204_210225
ATTCATGAGAGATAGGCTTCCTTTCTGATTTGAATTTGGTGTGGTAACTTTATTTTATCAGATTTTTGTCTATCTCTTTTTTCTTTTTTCTTAATTTTGTCCAATATCTATTGTAGCACTACACACTCCTCACTCCTCATTTTCCCGATTTGTTTGCATTATTCACAATTATATGTTATAATAAAAATAACTGCGATAAAACATGAAAGGACTTGTGATAATTGATATATCTTGATAATGCCGCCACCACAAAACCTTGTGATGAAGCTAAAGCGGCTGTAATGAAAGGCTTGGAGGTCTTCGGAAACCCATCTTCTCTGCACAGAGCAGGTCTTGACGCTGAGCTTCTTGTTTCTGACGCTCGTGAGATCATTGCCGACGCTCTCGGTGTTACCCCTGATGAGGTCTATTTCACTTCAGGCGCTACTGAAAGCAACAATACCGCTATTTTCGGAGCTTACAAGGCTCACGGAAAACGTAAAAAGCGTGTTGTCATATCCTCTGTTGAACACCCTGCTGTGAAAAATCCTGCCCAGGAGCTTGAAGATATGGGCTGTGAGGTCATAAGGATATCCCCTGACGAGAACGGCGAGATAAACGCCCGTGATATCTTTGCCGCTGTGAACGAGGACACTTTCCTTGTTAGCTGTATGCTTGTGAACAACGAAAACGGCTACATACTCCCTGTGGAAAAGGCTTTTTCTATGATAAAGAAAAAATATCCTCAGGTGCTTACTCACTGCGACTGCGTTCAGGGCTTTATGAAAATTCCTGTAAAAGCCAAAAAGCTGAATGCCGATATGATATCCCTCAGCGGTCATAAAATATACGCTCCAAAGGGCATCGGTGCGCTGTATGTGAAAAAGGGCATTCATATACCGCCTTTTATGCTTGGGGGAGGACAGGAAAAAGGCTTTCGTTCGGGTACTGAGTCAGTGCCGCTCATATGCGGTTTCGGTGCGGCGGTGAAAAAACTTGCGCCGAATGTTTCTGCGAACTTTGAAAAGGCGGCTGATATCCAAGCCTATCTCATAGAAAAGTGTAACGAAAACGGCGATGTTTTCGTAAATTCACGAAAAGGCGGCTCGCCTTATGTCACAAGCATTGCGGTCAAGGGGCTTAAATCGGAGGTACTTCTCCACTATCTTGAAAAGCGTGAGATATATGTTTCAAGCGGCTCAGCCTGCTCAAAGGGCAAGAAAAGCTCTGTGCTAAAAGAGTTCAGATATCCCGAGCAGAGCCTTGACTCCACTATCAGGATAAGCTTTAGCATCGACACCACAAAGGCCGATATCGACGCTCTTATGGAGGGCATAAAGTCTGCGCAGAATGACCTGTGCAAGGTAAGGTAAAACACACAAACAAATGTTTTGTACTATTTATAAAGGGGAACGGCGAAAAAGGTCGCTTTTGACAGGTTTTTGACGAGGACTTTTTTGTGCAGTTTTCGTAAAGAAAGGATAAAATTTATGAAAGAAATCATTCTCTGCAAATATGGCGAGATAGCTCTGAAAGGTCTTAACAAATCAAGCTTCGAGAGCATGATGACAAAGAGCGTAAAAAGAAGACTCAAAAGCTGCGGACAGTTCAGCGTATCAAAAGCACAATCTACTTTATATGTTGAGCCACTTAATGATGACAGCGATGTTGACATGGCGGTGGAAAAGCTGTCGAAAATTTTCGGTATCGTTAAGCTCTGTCGCTGCTGCGTTTTGGAAAAGGATATGAACGAGATACTCACAAAGTCACTTGACTATATCGAGGACGAAATGGAAACTGCGAGAACTTTCAAGGTGGACGCAAAGCGTTCAGATAAGAAGTTCCCATTCAAGTCCCCTGAGATATGTATAGAAATGGGCGGAAAGATACTTGAAAGATTTCCACACCTTAAAGTTGACGTTCATGACCCTGACGTCGTAGTAACAGTGGAGATAAGAGAAACCAACGCCTATGTCCACGCAGGCTCTATCGAGGGTGCAGGCGGAATACCTGTCGGCTCAAGCGGAAAGGCAATGCTTCTTCTCTCAGGCGGTATAGATTCGCCGGTCGCAGGCTATATGATGGCAAAGCGTGGTGCGATAATATCCGCTATCCACTTTGAAGCTCCACCGTATACTTCCGACAGAGCGAAGATGAAAGTTGAAAAGCTTGCCAAGATAATCACTGCTTACTGCGGTGATATCAACTTCTTCTGCGTGCCTTTTACGGAGATTCAGGAGCTTCTGAGAGATAACTGCCCTGAGGAGCTTTTCACTATCCTGATGAGAAGACTTATGATGGAGATAGCTCAGAGGATATGCGAAAAGGAGGACATTCAGGCACTTGTAACAGGAGAGAGCCTTGGACAGGTAGCGAGCCAGACTATGTATGCAATGGTCTGCACAGACGCCGCTTGCCGTATGCCTGTATTCAGACCATGCGTTGGTATGGACAAATCTGAGATAGTGGAGATAGCAAGAAAGATAGATACTTTTGATACCTCTATCCTCCCTTATGAGGATTGCTGTACAGTTTTCACGCCAAAGCACCCTAAGACAAGACCAAATTTTGCAGACGTTGAAGCCGCTCAGAACGCTTTCGATTGGGAGCCTTATATCCAGAAAGCTATCGAGGGAACAAAGCCTTATCTTATCAGAAACGCATAGCGTATTTTCATGGCGTACACCCGGTGCATGGTGTCTGTGAAAAGGTTACAAACGGGTTAAAACTGTAACAGCTTGTAGCTTAATTGTACGCTTTTTTGTACCCGAATATTGTGTCTTTCCATGGTGAAAAATGCCGAAAAGCCCCGAATTTTCAGGGCTTTTCTTTGCGTTCAAAATGGTGTTGAACGGGCTTGCTAATAATGAAAAATCAGTAATTTGGTAACAAAAGTGTAACATCTGCTTGCAGAATTTGCTATTAACATTGGTTTTTGAAAATCGTCGAATTAACAAAATGGACAAAAAGAGCCGATTTTTTATGTGCAATATATAACTAAAAGGGGTGATTATTACTATGAAATTTGCTGAAGGTGACAAAGTGGTTACAGATAGTATTGACATAGTTACAAAAAGTGTAGTAAAATATATGATAAAGAGCGGTCGGAAGCTGTGTACTGCGGAAAGCTGTACAGGCGGAATGATAAGCCAGACGATCACTTCCGTTTCGGGAGCGTCGGAAATGTTCCTCGGCGGTGCTTGCACCTATACGGAGGAAATAAAGATGAAGCTTCTGAACGTGAAAAAGGAAACGCTGGAGCAGTATACTGTTTATTCTGAGCAGACAGCCAGTGAGATGAGCAAGGGTGCGCTGAAGCTTTTCGGTGCAGATTGTGCGGTGGCTGTTACTGGTATAGCAGGACCAAGCGGCGGCTCTCAGGAAAAGCCTGTGGGAACTGTATATGTTTCAGTGAGAAGTCGTCATAAAGAAATAGTCAGACGGCTTGAGCTTTATAAAGAATATGAGAATTTGGACAGAAGAAAGATCCGTATGCTTACAACAGAAACAGCACTGAGAATGGTGCTTGAGCTGTATGAACAAAAGACGGAGGCTTGAAATAAATGTCAATGGCTAATGAAACAATGAATCTGTCCGAAAAGGACGATACAAACTTTTTTGTAAGAGTAGTAAGATATTTTATCCCGTGGAAGGGCGACGGAGCAGGAGAAGTGTTCAGAAAGATAGTGTTCATGTTCTCTATCGTGCTTTTCTGTGTTTCTCTTAATGAGCTTTCTGATTTTCTGAAAGCCGACGAGCAGGATCAGAACTATATGCAGGAGATCGTAAATTACGAGCCTGACTTTAGCGATGACGTTGACCTGAGCAAGAATAACGGCTCAGACGATATTGACGTTTCTGACCCTGAGGCTTCAACGAAGGACAGAGAAGTTCAGGGTTGGGCTAAGAAGCTTCTGAAAAGAAACAAGGACGTCGTAGGCTGGATAAAGATCCCCGGCTTTAAAAATTCCGCAGGTGATGAATATATAAACTTCCCTGTTCTTAAAGGCAAGGATAATGAATATTATCTTTACAAGAATATAGACAAGCAGTATTACGAATCGGGAAGCATTTATGCAGACGCTTGGTCTACCATAAATAAGGACGGGCAGTCTGACAATATCACAATATATGGTCATAACATGAGATATGTGGGAACTTCTTTTACTCACCTTACTGAGTATAAAAAGGGAGTTGATTTTCTTAAGAAATATCCTGTTATCGAGTTCAATACTATCTATGACAGCAACTGTAAGTATGTTATTGTGGGTGCGTTCGTGACGGGAATACTTGAAAATCAGGACGACGGAAAGCTCTTCAAATACTGGACTACCAGATATTTTGACGACGCTGACTATAAGTTTGACGATTGGATCTCAGAAGTGAGAAAGCGTTCGTGGTATTCAAACGATATCGAGTGTACAGCAGACGATAAGTATATATCGCTCTCAACTTGTACAAACGAAACTTCAAATCTCAGGTGGGTAATCGTGGCAAAGAAAATGACGGCTGACGATAACCTGGATCTTATAATAGATTCCTATAAGGACAAGGCAAATAAGGATATTTATTTTCCTAAATGCTGGAGAAACGTATACGGAAACAATAAGAAGTATTTCGGCTGGGATTATTGATGTTTATTACACCAAATCGGTGTAAAATAAATTTTAGCTGACGTCAAGCTCACGGACGGCAGTGAAGACGGTTTGCGTGCAGACGGTCGGAAAGGGTAATGTGATTAAAATGAAGCAGAAAAAAACTGAAGACAGCATAAAGCGAACAGCTAAGCCGTCGGTCAGGAAAGTAGGAACAATGCTGGGCAGCGGTGCGCTGGCAGTGCTGATGATAGGTACAGTAAGTATCTTTGCACTTACAAGCGGCAACAACGAGGCTCAGAAGGACACAAAAGCTGCAATAACCAACACTAAGACCACTTCTGTGACAGAAGCAGAAACTGAGAGAGATGAGACCTATACTTCAATGAACACCGTTACATGGAGAAAAGCGGGTATCAGCGAGTATAAAATGGCACAGGCAGAGTCTGAGACAACAACTTCCGCCAAAGCCACTACAACAAAAAAGACAGAAACTACTAAAAATGCAGCAAAAGAAACAAAGGTCAATAACGTAACAATGGTTGCAACTGAGATCGTGAACGTCAGAGAAAAGGCTGACAAGAACTCAGAGATAGAAGCTATCGTTGCAACAGACGAGGAAGTTATCGTTACGGCTGAAACAAGCGACGGTTGGTATAAGGTTACATACGGCGACTACAGCGGATATGTAATGAAGGACTATCTTAAAAAGGCAGAAGTAACAACAACTTCCGCTGCGAAGTCCGAAACTACAACAGCAGCTAAGAAGTCTGAAACAAAAAAGACTACGACAACAAAGGCTAAGACAACAAAGTCTGAAACAAAAAAGACAGAAACAAAGAAAGCAACAACAGCAAACTCGAACAGTTCTGTTATAAGCTATACAGATGAAGAATTTGATATGCTTTGCTACGTTCTTCAGGGCGAGGTAGGAAACTGCTCAGAGCAGAGCAAGATCGCTGTTGCAAATGTTATTATCAACAGAGTGAAAACAGGCAGATTTGGAAGCTCTATAAGCGATGTTCTTACAGCGCCAAATCAGTTCACTGCAATAAACGGCTATTACAGTGGCAGAAACAAGCCAACTCAGAACACTATCGATTGTGCAAAGAGAGCGCTGAACGGCGAGGATAATTCAAACGGTGCAGTTTATTATTACGCTCCACGGTATTGCGGTGGAAGCACAGCGGCTTGGTTTGAATCACTCACGTTCTGCATGGAGCTTGATGGTCAGAGATACTTCAAGTAATATTTGAAGTTTTTGGCTAAAATGCTGATATTGTAGATATAAAATTGTATATTATGCTGAAAAGTCAGGACGAAACTTAGCTTTGTCTTGACTTTTTTTCAGTATTTGATAAACTATTATTTAGGTATGCAGTGAGTATTTTGCTGCCATTGGGAATGTTTTGCGGTGTGACCGCTTGAAGGTAAGGACAGTGTCTTGACGATGAATTTGATGACAAAAAAGATATGTGCAAATGTCTGCGCAGCGGTAATGAGCATAACTGCCGTTGGTATATGCGGTGAGTTGTTGCTGGATAATAAAAGCGTGGGCGCAGAAAAAGCCCCTGCGGTGCAGGTCAAAAACGTTGAAGCTCAAAGCGTTAAGACCACTGCCGCTACTGAGGTCTATGACTTTGTGAAGTTCAAAAAGTCCTCTGTGGATAAGTATGATATGTCTTATGTTCAGCAGAAAAAGCAGGCAAAGACCACAAAGAAAAAGGCTTCAGCCAGTGAGTTTACTGTGGAAATGCCTGAGGATAAGGGCGAGTTTTACGATATAAAGAACGACCCTGCTAACTTTACAGATACAAGAAGCGTCGCTGATGAGTATTATACTGTCAACGATATAATCTCAGGAAATATCGTCACTCTTAATGGCCATGAACTGCTCTGTCAGATAGTCAACAGTGAGATAGGCGGTGAGTGGGGCGAGGAAGCCATAAAGGCGCAGGCCGTGGCGGCTTATACATGGGTCAGATTTAACGATTCTATCGGTGCTATACCTACGGTGGGGCTTAAAAGCGGTTATTCTTCAAAGATAGAAAGATGTATAAATGCCGTTGAGGGTCAGACCGTTATGTATAACGGCAATATCATAAATGCAGTTTATTCTGCTTCAACAGCAGGTTATTCTACCACCAGCGAGGATATATGGGGCGTTTCTTACCCGTATCTCAAGCGTGTAAAGAGCGAGTTTGACGATAAAGATCCTAACTGGGGCATTGAAGCTACATATACAAAAGACGAGGTCAAGGAGCGTATCGAGAGCCAAACTGATATAAAGCTCTCCGACGACGTGAAGAACTGGTTTAAAATAGACTCTGCTTTCAGCGGAAAGTATATAAGCGGAGTGACTATCGACGGTCATACGAGCTGTACATATGATGGCAGTGAAGCCAGGATAACAGGTATCACCCTCTGCAACCTCTTTGATGTGAAATCGAACGCCATGGAGATAAGCTATAAGGACGGTGTGTTCACTTTCAAGTCCTATGGCTGGGGTCACGGTGTTGGAATGTCGCAGTGGGGCGCTTGCTATTATGCCGAGGCTGGCTATACATATGATCAGATACTTACTCACTATTATGTGAATTGCTATCTTGGTCTGTCGGCTGTAAATGACAAAGCTGTAAAGAGAGGTCAGATGTCGCAGGACGAGATAGATAAGGAGATAAAGGATTCAGAGATAGTTGACGAGGGCGGAAACGCTTCAGGCGACAGCAAAGAGGACAGTGAGCCTGCACAGACTCAGCCGACCGAGAACGGCACTGTTACCACCGCTCCTGCTATAGAAGCACCTGATACTACAACAACTTCGTTTGACGTTCAGCCTGAGGATAATATCACCATAGAGCAAAATACAGAAGAAATATTATAACCGAAAGGGAGAATAAAAATGGGATTTTTTTCACCTAAGAATACACCTGAAAATGCAGTAAAGGCACAGATAGACGCAAAGCTTGCCTTTATAAACGATAAGTATACCGAGATAGGCAGATATGTCAAGCTCAGAATGGCTGACAAGATAGAAGAGCCGGAGGTGAAAAACCTTATTGCTCAGATAGACGCAACTCTTGAAGAACTGAAAAATCTTAATGAACAGCTTCTTACCATCAGAGGAATGAAACTTTGTTCCGGCTGTGGCCACGAGATACCAGTGAATATGGCGTTCTGCCCTAACTGCGGAACAAAACAGCCTGAAATGGCTCAGCCTGTTTATCAGCAGCCTGCTCAGGGCGGTGCAGTTCCAATGGGCGCACAGCCTGTTATACAAAACGGTCAGGGCTATCATAATCACCCTGTTTCACCTGCTTATACTCAGCCACAGTCTAATCCTGTTTATGGCAATCCTGCTCAGCAGAATGTTCAGACAGCCGCTCCTATCCCTGAGCCTGCTGTGGCACAGACTGCTGCACCTATCCCACAGCCTGAAACAGCACCTCAGCCTGCACCAATGCCACAGCCTGCTCCGGTGATAGCAGAAGCTCCGGTGCAAGAGCCTGCAAACAGCAGTTTTGTATTCTGCTCTCAGTGCGGCCACAAAGAGCCTGCAGGCGTTAAGTTCTGCTCAGAGTGCGGAATGAAGTTGTAATAAAAAAATTAAGGCAGCGCAGGATAATAAGTGCGTTGCCTTTTTGAGTAAGAAGTAAAAGAAGTAAAGGAAGATCTTTATGTCAGTGAATATTTCAAGCGAGCTTATGGATTATGATGTTATACTTGCTTCAGCGTCGCCAAGAAGAAAAGAACTGCTGTCATTGATGTGTGAGAATTTCAGGGTTATCCCCTCTGATTGTGACGAAAAAATACCAGAGGACGTTACACCAGAACTTGCCCCTGAGTATCTTTCAGGGATAAAATGCAGATGTATCGCTTCGGTCTATGACCTGAGCGTTGTTATCGGCTGTGACACTGTTGTAATATGCGATGGGGAAGTTCTCGGTAAGCCTGTGGACGAAGCTGATGCCATAAGAATGTTAAAAATGCTGTCAGGCAAGACTCATCATGTTGTAACAGGCGTTACCCTTGGCAGAGGCTGTCGTTACAGTAGCTTTTCCGCCACCACCGCAGTGACTTTCAGAGAGCTTTCCGACCAGGAGATAAAAGCCTATGTGAAAAGCGGCGAGCCTATGGATAAGGCGGGGGCTTACGGCATACAAGGGCTTGGAGCACTTCTTGTGGAAAAGATAGACGGGGACTTTTATAACGTTGTTGGTCTGCCTGTGAGCAGGCTTGCAGAGGAACTCCACGAGTTTTTGAAGAAGGTTCAGTCGAAGTAGATCTTCTTGTTGCTCTCCTGAGTTTTCGGGAACACTGTCACCTTGTCGTTTCCGTCAACTATGCAGAGAAAGACCTTGTCAGGTGATGAACAGCCTTGCTTTTTTATTTCGTTGGTGAGCCATTTTATCTCCTTGCCTGCGTATTTCAGGTTGTCCTCCATAATAACGCCGTCAAGGATAAGGTCGGTGCAAAGCTTTTCGTCCTGCTTCTCATATCCTAAGTCTTTTGGAGTGAGAGGTGCTTCTGTGGCACGTTCCATGAAAGAGATAGTGCCGTTGGTTTCCAGAATAGCGTAGTATATCTTTGAGATGTCGAAATAGCCTGACGTTCTCGCCCTTGAAAGCAGATCGTTCACATCAAGCTTGGCGGTCTTAAGATTTTCGGGATATATTTTGCCTTTTTCAATAAGCAGGATAGGCTTGCCCGAAAGAAAATGTCGGCAGTGGATAGACTTCATCGTAAGCACAGACAACAGAAAGCCTGTCAGTCCGTAAAGCACCATTGCGATAACAGGCACGATAAGCTCGTCCATTTCCTGTGAAACAGCCATTTCAGAGGCGATAGAGCCTATGGTGATGCCGTTGATGTAGTCAAAAAGCGTGAGCTGTGATATCTGCTTGTTGCCAAGAAGCTTTGATATGGCGAACATAACGATTATAGAGCCAACTGTGGCAAGTATGGTGTGAGTGATGTTCATAGGCGTTTGACCCCTTTCAGAATATGCCCTTATTATCTGCATATGCGAACGTATTATTCTTCTGACGCATATTATGACAGAGAAACGTTGTGAGCAGGAAAGGGCGGTATCAGTGGAAAACAGGGGATCGTGCTGCGGTCAGCAGCTTAATATAATGGCTGCGGCATTTGCAAATTATCTTGGCGAGGGTTTGAGCGTTGACCAGCTTGGGCTGCTGTCAGCCTTTTTGCAGTCGGTGGGCGAGTCGCTTGACGTTATCGCCTCCGCAAGGCAGCTTTGTGCAGGAAATGATAATAATATAGCAGATAATTGATACAGGAGCGTAAAATGGGACTTTTCAGAAAAAATAAAGGTACGCCCTTGAAAGAGCTTGAACGCTATCATGGGAAACGAGTTTCCTATGTGGTTGAGCGTGAGGGCGCAGAGGAAAATGTTATCGGAAGAACAGGCGGAATATCTGTTGATAGTGAAAAGCTTGTGGTGGTGTGTGACGGACACGAGGTTTTCAGGTGCAGTACCGACGGCATAGTCTGCGCTGAGCTTATGAGCCACAACGGAGCGGATATAAAGGGCAGGGATATGACCACAGGGAAGCTTCGTCATATCGTTGTGCATTACGCAAACAAAAGGTGATATTTTTGCAAATGCACTCTCTTTGCACATAATTCTATCACATTGCAGTGGTAATATTATTACAGTCGGAAAGGAAAGACCGACAGTTAAAAAGACTTCATGATTGTTTTCTTCATATATTTTTTCTATACTTCCTTAATGAATAAAAACCTGCACGAGCGTGTGGGTTTTTATTTTTTGTATAATGTCTTAGAGAAAAATTCATTTTATTGCTGTTGACAATTCATATTTATGGTGATATAATGATTGTATTGAATATCATAAAGGCTGTGACGAGAAAGGTGACGGTGCGAATACTTCGCAGAGAGCGGACGTTTGGTGAAAGTCCGCAGGGATAACGCCGTCAGGATCATCTCTGAGCTGATCCGCCTAAGCAGATGTGTTAAGCGGATACGGTCTCTCACCGTTAGAAAGAGATATGAGTGGCAGGCTTATGGTCTGCAATCAGAGTGGTAACACGGAGATATTATGTCTTCGCCTCTAGTCAGGCGAGGGCTTTTTTTATTACATAGAAAAAAGAGGTTGTTTTTTATGCTTACATTGGATAAGGTTTTTGACGCTTCAAACGTGCTTAAAGAGGTCATCAGACCAACAGCGTGTATCCATGCGCCAAAGGTAAACCCTGATTGTGACGTTTATCTGAAAACAGAAAATCTTCAGGTAACAGGTTCTTTCAAGGTAAGAGGAGCTTATTATAAGATATCACAGCTTTCAGACGAGGAAAAGTCACACGGCGTTATCGCCTGCTCAGCAGGAAACCACGCACAGGGCGTTGCTCTCGCCGCAACAAAGAACGGTATAAAGTCTATCATCTGTCTTCCTGACGGCGCACCTATCTCAAAGGTAGAGGCAACCAAGGGCTATGGCGCTGAGGTATGTCTTGTGCCTGGCGTTTATGATGACGCTTATGCAAAGGCTATCGAGCTTCGTGACGCTAACGGCTATACATTTATTCACCCGTTCGATGACGAGAATGTTATCGCAGGTCAGGGAACTATCGGTCTGGAGATACTAAGTCAGGTGGCTGACGCAGACGTTATCGTTGTTCCGGTTGGCGGCGGCGGACTTATCTCAGGTGTTGCATTCACTGTAAAACAGCTCAAGCCAAGCGTTAGAGTATACGGCGTTCAGGCTGAAGGCGCACCTTCAATGGTAAATTCACTTAAAGACGGCAAGATAGAGTGCCTTGAAAGCGTTCACACTATCGCAGACGGAATCAAGGTAAAAGAGCCTGGCGAGCATACCTTTGAGTATTGCAGCAAGTATGTTGACGGCGTTGTTACAGTTTCAGACGACGAGATATCATCAGCTATCCTCCACCTTATCGAGAAGCAAAAGCTCGTTTCAGAGGGCGCAGGCGCAACACCTGTTGCCGCAGTAATGTTTAATAAGATACCTGACATCAAGGGCAAAAAGGTTGTATGTCTTGTTTCAGGCGGAAATATAGACGTAACTATACTTTCAAGAGTTATCAAGAGAGGTCTGCTCAAGTCTGGCAGATCTGATACTCTTACTATCCAGCTTGAGGACAGACCTGGTCAGCTGAGAGATGTTTCAGAGATAATTTCAAAGCTTGGCGGAAACGTTGTTTCTGTTCACCACGAGAGAGCAAGCGAGGACAGCGATATCACAGATTGCCTGCTCAGACTTGTTCTTGAAACAAGAAACTTCGATCATATCAGAGAGATAAGACAGGCTCTTACAGCCGCAGGCTTTAAGATAGTCAATAAGTAATTTTAAGACAGGAGTAGATAAAAATGGCAGAAGTTGTTTACACAAAGAACGCACCGGACGCAATCGGTCCATATTCACAGGCAATGAAGGTAGGAAACCTTGTTTTCACATCAGGTCAGATAGCAATTGACCCTGCAACGGGCAACGTTGAGGCAACAACTATCGAGGAGCAGACACATCAGGTTTGCAAGAACCTCACAAACGTTCTTGAAGCCGCAGGAACATCTATCGGCAAGGCTGTAAAGACAGTATGCTTCCTTAAGAATATGTCAGATTTCGGTGCATTTAACGGAGTTTACGGTGAGTATTTCACATCAAAGCCTGCACGTTCATGCGTTGCCGCAAAAGAGCTTCCAAAGGACGTTCTCGTTGAGGTAGAGGTAATCGCTGAGGTATAATTTAGCATATTATCTTGTAGTGGAACGGCTGAATTTCTGTTTCACAGAAATGCGACGTCCCATTATTGTGGAGCTGTATTTCAAGTATTTCGGGCGGCATATGTCGCCCGTTGTTTTTCTGTAAAAAGGGGTGAGGAAAATAAGCAGTGAGTTTATAAAAAGCAAAATGCGGACGGTGAAAAAATTCTCCATAGCCTTTGCAAAGTGGGTCTTTATCGCCTGCGCAGTGGGTGTAATAGGGGGAATAGTCGGCTCGCTGTTCCATATGGCGGTAAACTTTGCCACAGGCTTCCGTGAGTGTCATAGCTGGACATTGTATCTCATGCCGTTGGCAGGTCTGTTTATCATTTTCAGCTATCGTGTCTGCAAGGTGAACGAGGAGACCGGTACAAATCTTATCATCAGTTCTGTTCGTGGAAACATCAAAGTGCCGCTGCTTATGGCGCCTCTCATCTTTCTAGGCACCGTACTCACCCACCTTACGGGCGGTTCGGCAGGACGTGAGGGTGCGGCTTTGCAGCTTGGCGGAAGCATTGGCGCAAAGGCAGGCGAGCTTTTAAAGCTTGACGAAAAAGATTCCAGCCTTGTGATAATGTGCGGAATGAGTGCAGTGTTTGCCGCACTTTTCGGCACGCCTTTGACTGCGACTTTTTTTGCTATGGAAGTAATAAGCGTGGGCGTTATATACTATGTGGGTCTTGTGCCTTGCATAGCTTCCTCTCTTATCGCATATAAAATATCGCTGTTGGCAGGGCTTGCGCCAACAAAGTTCAACATAACAGGCATACCAAGGCTTTCCCTTGTGTCTGTGACCCAGATAGCGGCGCTTGCGGCTCTTTGTGCGGTGATATCCATACTCCTTTGCATGGTAATGGAGTTTTCACATTCAAGATTTCAGATGTATCTGCCTAACACCTATCTCAGGATAGCTGTAGGTGGCGTTGTGATCATTGCATTGACTTTGCTTGTAGGTACAAGGGATTATAACGGAGCAGGCGTAGACGTTATCGTGGCGGCTTTAGAGAAAGGTAAGGCGCACCCAGAAGCCTTTGCCCTGAAAATGCTTTTCACCGCCATAACTATAAATACAGGCTTCAAGGGCGGTGAGATAGTCCCGACCTTCTTTATCGGAGCAACTTTCGGCTGTACAGCCGCAGGCTTTTTGGGGCTTGACCCATCATTCGGTGCGGCTATAGGTCTTGTGGCACTTTTCTGTGGCGTTGTGAACTGCCCTGTGGCTTCCATACTTCTCAGCTATGAGCTTTTCGGTGGAAGTGGGCTTGTGCTTTTTGCGGTTGCCTGCGGAGTAAGCTATATGCTTTCTGGCTATTACGGACTTTATTCCAGCCAGAAAATAATGTACTCAAAGACAAAGCCCGAATATATCAACATAAATGCAAAATAAAAGAGAGCCAAGTGGCTCTCTTTTTTTGCCTATTCACTCATTATTATGCTCTCAAACTTACCCCTTGTGACCTTGATAAGGTCTTTCGGAGAAAGCATTATCTGCGACCCGATACGTCCGCCGCTTATGATTATCTCCTCGAACTGCTCCGCAGAGCTGTCAACTACCGTCATGTACTGTTTTTTCATGCCAAGGGGTGTACAGCCACCACGAATGTAGCCCGTAACAGAGTTTATATCCTTCACATGGAGCATCTCCACCGACTTTTCGCCCACAGACTTTGCCGCCTTTTTCATGTCAAGCTCCTCTGCGATAGGGATAGCGAAAACATAGTAATTTCCGCTTTTACCCACTGTCACAAGGGTCTTGAACGAGCTTTCATATGGCTGACCGAGCATATCTGCAATGTGTATGCCGTCGATAAACTCGTCGCACTCGTATGTGTTGACCTTGTATTTTACCTTATTTCTGTCAAGAATACGCATGGCGTTGGTCTTGACTTCCTTATCCTTTGACATTTTTTATCGCTCCCAATAAAATATTGCCCCTATTTCCCCCTTGAAAGCTTCACAGTGTCAGCAATTATCTCGGCGCACATTTCGTAGCCAAGCCTGCCGCTGTCAAGGCACATATCATAGCTTGAAATATCTCCCCACTTTTTGTTGGTGTTGGAGTTGTAATAGTCGGCACGTTTTTTGTCATACTTTTTGAGCCTTGCTTCTACCTCGTCCTCGGAGATGTTGTGCTTCTCAATTGCGCACTCTTGACGCTTCTCAAAGCTTGCATTAATGAAGACATTCAGCGTCTTGACTTTGTTTTTCAGTATAAAATCTGCACATCTGCCCACGATAACGCAGTTTCCCTTTGAAACAAGCTCCATTATTACCTCTGTTTCAGCGGCGAATATCTTCTCTGTTATAGGATACTCTTTCTCCTTTGAAAACAGATTTATCGGCGTTTTGAGAATGCTCAGAGCGGCTTCCTCGTATTTTTGTATCTCGCTCATTGCAATGCCGCTTTTTTGTGCCGCCATGTCGATTATCTCTCTGTCATAGCATGGGATACCAAGCTTTTCAGCCACAAGCTTACCGATAGTCGAACCGCCTGCGCAATAATGTCTGCCGATAGTGATAACTTTTATTTCAGCCATTTTCTGTTTCTCCTTTTGCAGTATTTTTTATTTTTTTTGACGGACTTCTGCCCTTTTATACAGTATAATATATTTGCTTGTTATTGTCAATAACATATTGGTTACACTTTGTTTAAGCTGGAGTAATAAAACTCCTCATAAAACGGAAAAGGACCGACCCTATGGTCAGCCCTCTTTCGTAGTAAGGAAAGTAAAATGAATTAAAACGAAAAATTCCTATTTATCAGCGTTGGCTTCTTTTATTTCGATATAAGCCTTCATAAGCTTGATAGCACCGTCAACGCCTGTTTTGGACGAGTTGATACAAAGGTCATAGTTCTTTGCTTCGCCCCATTTCATGTCGGTGTAATAATTATAGTATGAAGCTCTCCGCTTATCAGTCTTGCGGATAAAGTCCTCAGCTTTGTTTTTTTCGATATCGTATCTCTCAAGGATACGCTTTTTCTTTTCGGCAGTGTTGCCGGAAATGAAGAAGTCGATAATATTAGGCTCATTTTTCAGAACATAGTCAGCACAACGTCCTACAATAACACAAGGACCCTTCTTTGCAATGTTCTTGATAGTTTCAAACTGAGCCAAGAATATCTTGTGATTCAGTGGCATATCAGGATTGATCCTGCCGTCTGCACTTACAGGGTAATTACCCATGACCAGTGAGAAAAGAAAGCTGTTAGTATAGGACTCATCGTTCTTAACAAAAAGCTCCTGACATATACCGCTCTCTTTTGAAGCCATTTCCAAAAGCTCTTTATCATAGAAAGGTATGCCCAGACCATCAGCAAGCTTCTTGCCTATCTCACGTCCTCCGCTGCCAAATTCACGGCTGATAGTAATAATCGATCTCATAAAACATATCTCCCTTCTTTGATATATTCTTTTTAACGTACATTTATTATAGCATATTTTTTGCGATTTGTACATAAAAATCCGTAAAATTCTTGCACAAATTTATGTATTTTATATTGTGCATTTTGCGTACAAATATATTTAACAAATTCGTGACAAATACAAAGGCAACAAAAAAGCGGGACGAATGAACGTCCCGCTTGAAAATACTGAATTATTCAGCAACGTTAGCGTTTGCTTCCTTGATGATGTAATCAACAGCCTTCTGGTTCTCAGCAACGCACTCTGTCCATGTAGTAGCTCCGCCGCCTGTTATCATTGTAGCCTGGTTTACTGTCTGCATAAGTGTTGAAAGCTCAGCAGATACGCCGTCCTGGAAGTCAAATACAGGATTCTGTCTAGCCAGATCGTAAATTGTCTGACGCATCTCGACCATTTGGTCTGTCCAGCCGTAGTCGTTCTTGAGCTGTTCATTTGTGATGTTCTGTACCTCAGAGTTTGCAACCTTGCAGCAGTTTACGAACGCATTGAAGCCGTCTGGGTTTGGAGCGTTCTTGCAGAGGAGATAGCCGTTTACACCTGTAGATACATAGTACTTGTCAGAATCGTCCATTCTTGGCATTGGAACGAACATAACCTCGCCGTCCTTGACGCTTCCGAATGTCTTAGTCTTTTCAGGAGTATCCTCGAGAGCCCATGTGCCGATAGGAATGAACAGTGTGAGCTGTGAACCAAGGCCTTCACCGTTAGCTCCGTCACCTCTTGTATCCCAGTTGTTGCTTGATCTGTCGAATACAACGTTGTTCTTCTCAAGGTTGTACATAAGATCCTGAACTGTGCCAACTTCAGCCTTGCCCATGTTGTTTACAAGCTTGCCGTCCTCAAGACCGATAAGTGGGTAACCGCAAGTATCGTTAAGAGCCTTGTCGTACCAGTAACCATCAAGAGCATATCTGTCAGCTTCAGAGTCTGCAAAGTCAAGGCACATCTCTGTGAACTTGCTCCATGTCCACTCGTCATTAGCGTAAAGCTCAGCAGGATCGTCATAGCCAAAGTCTGATATTGTCTTTGTGTTGTATGTACAAACATACTGTGGTCTTACGTCGATAGCAGCTACATAGTGCTTGCCGTTGAATACGAATGAATCGTTAAGTGTCTGTGATGATGACCAGATGTCTGAGCTGAAATCAACTACATCGTCGATAGGCTCGAACATGGCCTTGATAGCACCCTTAGGGAATGCGTCCATGTCATCAGCAGGGAAGAAGTCAGGTGAGTCGTTAGCCATAACTGCCTTAGCAAGATCAGTATATCTGTTATCCCAAGTTGTCTGAACGTACTCGATCTTTCCACCGTACTTAGTCTGGAAAAGTGAGATAGCAGGTGATTCTGACTTACCATCACTAGGGTTGATGTCATAGTGAGCCATCCACTTGATAGTCTTGTTTGAAAGCTCGATGTCAGGGAGCTTATCCTGAAGTGTATTTACCTGCTCCTTCTGATCATCTGTCATAGCCTTAGCTTCCTTCTTGGAAGATGAGCTGTCACTTGATGAGCTGCCACAAGCAGCCATGCTGCAAGCCAGTGAAAGTGCACAAGCAGCAGCGAAAATTCTCTTTGCCATTTTCATTATAGTAACCTCCTTGATAATAGACGAATGTTCCTTACCCAAAAACGTTCATCTGTTACGATCGACAAGCATTGTTACCCGACAACGCTTGCCATAACGCTTATTTTTCGTCCTTACTAATGATAACAAAAAGTTTAAATTTAGTCAATCAGCATTTTGCAATATAAAGCTCAAGCGTTTTTGTTGATTATGACAAAGGTGTGTTGAATTTGTGTGAGTATTCGTTTTCAGAAAACGTTTTCGCAATTTCACTCATACATATTAATAAAAAGTTTACAATTGTTGTATACAGCTTTTACATTACTGTATCACCTGTCTTTTGTCAGCAGGTGAGAGTTTGAATGTCCTCTTGCGACAGGGCAGGGTGAACGGCACGGTTTATGCCCATTGCAATGAGCTTTGCGCAGTTTTCCGAAAGTTTGTCGGCAGTTTTCGGAGCGACCATGATGTTTTCGGAGCTTTCAGGTGCGGTCTGACCGAAAATGTGCTGTGCGGCAGTGCAAAGGTCTATGACCGTTGGCACGCCTATGGCAATGCATTTTACCCCGAGGGTCGAAAGCGAAAGCTCTTTTCGTGCGTTTTCGACTCCGCTTCCCGGAGAAATGCCGGTGTTGCAAAGCTGTATTGTCCTGCCAAGATTTGAAAGTTCGCTGCAAGCCAGTGCGTCAACGGCAATGACAGCCTGCGGTCTTACACGCTCTGCGATAGCTTTTACCTGCTCTGAGGATTCTATTCCCGTGTTTCCAAGCACTCCTGTCTGTATCACTGTGACCTCGCCCAGATCGTCAGTATCAAGCTCTTTTGCAAGGCTTTTTATGTGACGGGTAGCGAAGATCTTTTCAGCGGTAAGAGGGCCAACAGCGTCGGAAGTCAGGGCATAGTTCCCAAGCCCTACTGCCAAAAAACGTTCACAACCACCGCAAAGCTCCCCTATGGCTTTTGCTATGACTTCTGCACGCTCACGAAAACTGTCGCTGTACATATCGAATGTTGAATCTGTGGCGGTAAGGGTGATGTATCTGCCGACAGGTCTGCCAAGCTTTTCGGCGGCTTTCTGTGTTTCTATGGTGATGTCCGTTACCTTAAGCCTAGCGTTTTCAATAACCTTGTTTTTGACTTTCACTCCCTGAAGCTTTTCCGCACCGCCTGCCTGAGAAAAGCTCTCCGCCGCCATATCCGTTCTAATGCTCATTTTATTCACCTTTCTGTGACATCGTGTAAGTTTTTGTGTGTTCCTACAATTTAGACCGCAAAATTTCTATATTTTTTTCAGTAACCCCCCTTGCAATTTCTTTTGAAATGTGGTAAAATATTTTACAAGGCTTGTTTAAAGGGCTTTCCGCATTTCCTCTCAGTCTGCGGATAGCTTGTGCAAATAAGTGCAAATTTATACAGAATGAGGGAGGTGTCGGTATGCCAAACATTAAATCCGCTAAGAAGAGAGTCAAGGTTATCAACACTAAGACAATGAGAAACAAGGCTGTAAAGTCTGATCTTAAAACTGCACTCAAGAAGGCTGACGCTGCTGTAGCTGAGAATGCAGAAAACAAGGAAGAAGTAGTAAGAGCTGCTATCAAGAAGGTAGATATGGCTTGCACAAAGGGCATTATGCATAAGAATGCTGCTGCAAGAAAGGTATCACAGCTTGCTAAGAAGCTTGGCTAATTTTTCAAAGTAGCTTACAAGACCGTTCCGAATGGGGCGGTCTTTTTTTGTGTATTGGTCTGTACTATATAATATAGTATACTTTGTTGGTCGTAGTTGACTTTTTGGAGCTGTTATAGTATAATTGAGTTGATAATAATGCAGGGGAGGGATTTTATGACGTATCGTGTTGGAAAATATACGCTGCCTGAATACAGTGTGCTTATGTCGGTGTATGACCGTGAGCTTCCTGAGAACCTTAACGAGAGTCTTGAGTCTATGCTCATGCAGTCATATCCTCCCTCTGACTTCGTGCTTGTGTGCGACGGCAAGCTCACCTGCGAGCTTAATATCATCGTGAAGTCTTTTCAGGACGAGTTCAAGCATATTTTCCATATCGTTCAGATAGACGAGAACGTGGGCGTTGGAAAGGCTTACAACGAGGGCATAAAGGCGTGTAAATGCGATTATATCGTGAAAATGGACAGCGACGATATATCTCTCCCTAACCGCTGCTTGAAGCAGATGACCCTTTTTGCGGTGAAGCCTAAGCTTGATATCATCGGCACATATGTGGAGGAGTTCGACACTGACACTGACGAGGTAGTTTCGGTGAAAAAAGTGCCTGTCATGCATAAGGATATCGCTTCATATTCCAAACGACGCAACCCTTTCAACAGGCAGTCTGTGGCTTTTCGCAAGTCCTTTGCGGAAAAGATAGGCGGTTACAGTGACCTTAAAATGTGCGAGGACTATGAGTTTATCGCACGAATGTTACAGCATGGTGCAAAGGGGCAGAATATACCCGAGGTGCTTGTGCGCTACCGCATAGATGAAAATACTGTAGATACACGCAAAAGCTGGGAGCATACAAAGGCTTTCATTCGTGTGAGGTGGATAATACACCGTTCAGGGTATACAGGCTTCCGTGACTTTTTCATGCCATGCGCTCTGCAGCTTGGCTTGTTTATATTTCCCAGAAAATTCACCCGTTGGGTATACAGAACGTTTCTCAGAAAATAATATTTTTATATATGAAAATATGAACCCAATGCCGTGTGGGTTCATATTTTTTTAGTCCAAATAAAAGTAAACGTTATCAATTTTGAACACTATGTTAAACATTAAAAACGGCTATTGACAATGATTTTTTATATGATATATTTAAAAGTATGGAATATAAAGCCTAAAGGCGAGAGCTTCGCAAAGTTTGGCTTTATGAAAATTTGAATATTTTAATTAGTAATGATAAGGAGAACATTATGCGTGAAATAATGAAAAGAACAGTTGCTGCCGTTATGGCAGTGCTTATCGCTTGTGCGGCAGCAGGCTGCAGCAGCACAGGAAACAGCAGCTCAGGCAGCTCGTCAGCAGGCGAGACTACCACTACAACAGCCCCTGTCGTTGAGGATATGGGCAATATCGACCTTTCAGACGTAACGACAGAGTATGACGTTCCTGAGGATTTCAGTTACGAGTCCGAGGCGGAAAAAGGAACTCTTTCGGGAGGTGCGGCAGTGCTTGATAAGAATTTTCTTGGTAAGTTTTCTGGCGATGGCTTTGTTTCCATAGGTTCATCGGGAGATATGGTGGAGTTCGAGATAGATTTTCCTGCAAAGGGAAGCTATAATATTACTCTCACAATGGCGGCAGACGGCGAGGGTCAGTCAAATCTTATCACTGTTGACGGTGCTGCGCTCACAAACTTCACATCGACCACAACAGAGTTTGGCGACACTATGGCTGAAAATGTGCTTATCGACGAAGGTACTCATAAGGTAGGCATAAAGGGCGACAACGGTCATATCTATATTGACAAGATAAAGATAACCCCAGCTCCTGCTATCGACCTTTCACAGTATGAGGTATCAAATCAGCTTTCAAACCCTAACGCTTCTGACGAGGCAAAAAGACTTTATAACTTCCTTACGGACGTTTATGGCAAGTATACTATCTCAGGTCAGTTTTCAGGAGATAACGAGGGCAAGGACTGCCGTGAGTTCAAGGAGATAAAGAAGCACACAGGCAAGACGCCTGCTATACTTGGTCTTGACGTTTCAAACCTTTCAAACAGCGCACTTTCACATGGCGCAGGCGGCGGAGATATGGTGCCATTGCAGGCTATGGACTGGTACAACAACGAAAACGGTATAGTTTCACTTTGCTGGCATTGGTATGCCCCTGATAAAAACCTGGAAAAGAACGGCGGAGCATGGTGGCAGGGCTTCTATTCTGAATATACAGACTTCGACCTTGCAAAGGCTCTCAGCGGCGAGGACAAAGAGGGCTACGATTCTATCATAGCAGACCTTGACCATATGGCAGGGGTGCTTAAAGAGCTTGCAGACGCAAACGTGCCTATCCTTTGGCGACCTCTTCACGAGGCGGCAGGCGACCCTAAGTATCCCGGCAACGCATGGTTCTGGTGGGGTTCAGCAGGAAAGGACGCATACATTCAGCTTTGGCAGCTCATGTATGACAAGTTCACAAACGAGTATGGTCTTAACAACCTGATCTGGGTATGGAACGCACAGAATCCTGACTGGTATCCGGGTGATGAGTATGTCGACATCATGGGCTATGACTGTTATCCTGCAGAGCAGGACAGCTCTTCACAGAAGTGGTATTATGACCTTGTGAAGTCAAGCACATCGACCAAAAAGATAATCGCAATGACAGAGAACGGCTCTATGTTCGACCCTGACGGAGCATTCAACGACGGCACACGCTGGGCGTGGTTCAGTACATGGAACGGCGAGTTCTGTATCAAGGATAAACAGCTTTCAGATCAGTACACCACATTTGACGAGTGGAACAAGATCTACAACAGCGAAAGAGTTCTCACCCTTGACGAGCTTCCAAACCTGAAATGCTATCCAATGGATACGGAAAAGTATCTGGAGGAGCATAAGTAAATTCGGATAAAATAAAAACTGCGGACGGCAAAATGCTATCCGCAGTTTTGTTATGTAGGGGAACGGCTCAATTTCTGTTTCACAGAAATGCGACGTCCTGAATTATTGTTCTGTACTATTTATCAGCTATAAATATTCAGTATGCAAGGTGCAACATAAACCACTATGATCACTATAGCTCCCGCACCGATAACAGCCACAAGTGCAGCGGCTTCCATAGTTTCTCCGAATTTCAGTTTCTTTCTTATGAAGAAATATCCTACTGTCAGCGCAATGCCTGCGATAGTCAGTATAAGACCTGCATAAAAGCCATTTGGCACGCTTGTTACAGTTATTGTGTTCTCGCCCTCCTGCAAGTCGAAGCTTACAAGGTCACCGAAAACCTTGTCATATGAAACAGCCTTGCCGTTGACCTTTATTTTCAGACCCTCCTGATATGGTATCTGAAGCACACATTTCTGTCCTGCCTTTGCGTTCACGCTTCCTGAAAGCTTGCCGTCACTGTCTGTAAGACCGGCGGTCTGTGCCTGCTCAAGTGCCTTTTCAAGCACATTGTGGTGAAGCCCGAAAACGCCGTAGGAACGGCAGCTTGTGATGTCTTTCTTCAAGGTCGCACGCACGTTGACGTGTTCATTTTCAAATTCCCCAAGCTTCAAAAGCCCGTTGCTCGATTGTGACGGATAATCCATCTGCATTACCTGACCGTTCACTGTTACCATGAAGCTTCCGTTTATATCCTCGCTGAGGCTGTTTGAAAGCTTGTCGAAGCAGTCAAAATAAAGTGTCTGCTTGTCTGTTACATCTATGCTGTAGTCCATGTAGGCTACATCGCCTGTGGTGTTGAGGGTGTAGTTCGGCTTAAAGTTACTGTCGTCCTGCACACCATAGATCGTGGTGTATTCGTAGTCTGTGATAAGCTCGTCACCGTTGCCGCCGAAAAGCTGTTCAAAAAGCTTTTTCTGAACGTCGCTTCTTGTGCCTGTGGAAAGCTCCTCACTGCCGCTCAGGTCAGCGTCGGTCACAATGCCAAGGGGGAGATAGTATTCTGTCGGCACTATCTCGTAGGTATCGTTTGAATATACAGCGTCAGCCGAGCCTGTACTTTTTTCAATAAGATATTTTACTGACAGCAAAGCGTCAGTAAGCTCCGTTCCTCCATATGAGCCTACCTCCATCCAGTAGGAGGAGTAACCAAGCTGTTTCATCATGTACATATAATCACGGCTTGTGAGGGAGGTGTAGTGGCTCAGGGAATTGTATCCCATTGGACCGACCAGATTGACCTCGAAAAGCTTGCTTGCGGTCTTTACTCTGTAAAAGCCCTCTGTTTCGTCAAGTCTGTCTGAAAGATCCATTATCTTCTGATGATTAGCCGCACGCTGAGGATTGTTCATGCTTGGGGATACCATATAAATGTTCACGTTTGCGTAGGACTCAGCCGCAACGAACATTGCAAGGAAGACAGCAAATATCTTCTTTGATATCCAGCCTTTTTTGTGTAGCAGAACGACAATCGCATAAAATGCCGCCGCCACAATGAAAAATTCAAGGCAAAGCTCAAAGGCGGTGCTGTCCTGCCAAAGACTTGAAGTGTATTTTGATATTCCCGAGCGGTTGTTTTCAACAAAGCCCTCAGAGAAGTTGTAAAAGCCGTAGATAAGTGCCGCAAGTATCAGGAATATAACAAAGTGGTCGCAGTTTTTCTTTCCTTTTGCCACTGCGTTTTCCGATGAAAGGAAATATCCTGCGCAGATAAGTGCGAAGAAAATGGTGATGAAAGCGTATCTGCATGGGAACGACATATAGCTTCCCGTGTGCCACATAAGGTTCGCAGGCTCTATTAAAATAGGTACGAGCATCAAAAAGAGCATTATAAGGTCGGTGTTAAGACGCTTGCTCCTCTTTTTGCCGTCAAGAAGAAATACCGCAACTATCACTATGACCGAAGCCGTTGACAACAGCAGGCAGAAGGTCGTGTAGTAGTTTGTGATGAATGAAGAAGTCTCAAGCTGTTGGATAACTGACTTTGAACGTCCGCTTGACAAAAACTGCAGGAAGCATGGTATCCATACCACCGCCGAAAGCAATGCACCAAGGAGCGAGCCTATAACAAATCTGCATGGAACGTCCTTGTATTTTTCTTCCTTGCGGTAACGCCAACAGCAAAGCGCCATGAAAAGCAGTATGAAAACAACTATCATGTAGCTGATGTAGTAGTTCACTATCATCATAAGTGTGAGCATGACAGTGTATGGGATAATGCGCTTTTTCTCAAAAAGCTCCCTGAACGCCACCATAAGAAGCGGGAAAAGATACATCATGTCGAGCCATATGTTGTTCTGATAATAGAGCATTCCATAGCCGCAGAATGCATATATGACGCTGAGTACAGCGCCAATGTAAGGGTCGAGCTTTTTTTGACAGGAGCGGAAATATATCTGCGCCGTGACAGCCGCCGTCATCATTTTAAGCACTGTGAGAATGTTCACAAGGTAGATTATGTCAGCCTTGTCAACAAAAAGCACAAGCAAGGTGTAGGGGCTTGCGATAAAGAAGAAGAAAACGCCCCACAGGTCCATTCCTCCTGCGTTGTGGAAGTTAAGGAACATTCCGTCCTTGCCTGTGAAAATATCCTTGAAGTCGGTGAGCAGAGGTATCACCTGCTGTGACATATCACACCATGATACAGTGCCGTCACCAAAAGGGTAAAGCCCATGCCGATAAAAAGCAAATCCCATTATGAGCAATACAGCCAGAGGTGGGAAGATAAAGGGCAGGGCTTTTTTCAGCTTATCCATTTTGTTCAGTCCTCCATACATAACATAGTTTTTATATTTTTCTTTAAAAAAACATTATAATTATACTCCATTAAGAGCCAAAAATCAATATTAAATAAGCCAACTTTAGGCTTCGTATGATGAAAATTCTGTGAAAAACATGGTCTGATGTTGATTTTTTTGCAGGGAGGTGCTATAATAGGCTAGTGAAAAGGCAGAAATGCCATTAATGATGATCGAAAGGACGATAAAAATGAAACTTAAAAAGCTATTCAGAGCATTGGCTCTTTGCACAGCAGGCGTGCTTGCCTGCGCAATTCTTACCGCTTGCGGAGATAAGGGTGACAGCTCATCACAGACCTCTGCGGCTGACACTGACAAGAAGTTCGTTATCACGCTTTACGCCAATGACGCACCTATCACCTGCGAGAACTTCGAGAAGCTGGTAAAGGAAAAGTTCTATGACGGACTTACTTTCCATAGAGTTGTAGACGGCTTTATGGCACAGGGCGGCGACCCTAACGGTGACGGCACAGGCGGAAGCAAGGAAACTATCAAGGGCGAGTTCTCAGCAAATGGTGTTGAAAACAGCCTGAGCCATACAAGAGGCGTTGTTTCAATGGCAAGAGCAAACGATATGGACAGTGCCTCAAGCCAGTTCTTTATCTGCTACAGCGATAAGGATACTTTCCTTGACGGACAGTATGCGGCTTTCGGCATGGTAACAGAGGGCATGGACGTTGTTGATGACTTTCTTAAAGTGGAAAGAACAACAGGTTCAGACAACGCACAGTCAAAGCCTGTTACGCCTATCACTATCGTAAAGGCTGAAATGATAGATGATGACGCAGACGGCAACCACAGAGTTCAGTTCACAATGAATTTCTAAGCTGATTTTCACAAAGAGGTGTCCCCATTGGGTGGATACCTTTTTTGTTTACTAAAATGGTTTGGCAAAACAAAAAATTCATAATTTATATATTAAATCACTGATAAAAGCTATTGCAAAAAGCCGTGTGTTCAGTTATAATATATGATATAGGTTTATGCACAGTCGGTATTGGAGGACTGTCGCTATTAATTTTTGAAAGGAATGTATGTTATGAAGAAATTTGCAGCAGGACTTATTGCAGTGGCAATGAGCGTTACAATGCTTGCAGGCTGCGGAGTGCCTGCTAATACAGTTCACAGCGTTGACGATCTGGAGGGCAAGACTATCGGTGTTCAGCTTGGAACAACAGGCGACATCTATGCCGAGGACGTTAAGGACGCTAAGGTAGAAAAATACAACAAGGGCGCTGATGCTGTTCAGGCTCTGAAGCAGGGCAAGATAGACGCTGTTATAATCGACGCTGAGCCTGCTAAGGTATTCGTTGAGAAGAATGACGATCTTGAAATACTTGACGAGCCTTTTGCTGAGGAAGAATACGCTATCGCTATGAAGCTTGACAACACTGAGCTTCAGACAGCTGTCAATGGTGCTCTCAAGGAGCTTAAGGCTGACGGAACGCTTGACGCTATCAAGGCAAACTACGTTGGCGAGAACGCTGGCAAGAACCCATACAAGTCCCCTGATAATGTTAGCAGAGATAAGGGTACGCTTGTAATGGCAACAAACGCTGAGTTCCCTCCATACGAGAGCAAAGAGAACGATAAGGTCGTTGGTATCGACGCTGATATGATGCAGGCAGTTTGCGACAAGCTTGGTTATGAGCTTAAGATAGACGATATGGCATTTGATTCTATCATCTCAGCCGTTCAGTCAGGCAAGGCAGACGTTGGCGTTGCAGGTATGACAGTTACACCTGACAGAGAGAAAAACGTTCTTTTCTCTGACACTTACACATCATCAAGTCAGGTAATAATCGTAAGAAAGAAATAATTTTTCACACTTCGGCTGTCGTAGAGCGGCAGCCGAAATTATTTTGATAAAGAACAGGAAGTGCTGAATTGAACAAATTGATCGACGATTTCCAGCAAAATTTTTTGGACGAGAGCCGTTGGCATTATCTTACCAATGGTCTTAAAACAACACTTATCATAACATTCTTTGCGGTCATACTTGGCTTTGTGTTGGGATTTCTTGTGGCTATAGTCCGCTCTACTCATGATAAGACAGGCAAAATGAAGATACTCAACGCCCTTTGCAGAGTGTATCTTACAGTGATAAGAGGAACTCCTATGGTAGTTCAGCTCCTTATAACATATTTTGTTATTTTCGGAAGCGTGAACATAGACAAGACTCTAGTGGCTGTGCTTGCATTCGGCGTGAACTCAGGCGCATATGTGGCTGAGATAGTCCGTTCAGGTATCATGTCAGTTGACAACGGTCAGTTTGAAGCAGGAAGAAGCCTTGGCCTTAGCTATCGTCAGACAATGATATCAATAGTTCTTCCGCAGGCTTTTAAAACTGTTCTGCCTGCCCTTGCAAACGAGTGCATAGTTTTGCTTAAAGAAACCTCTGTTGCAGGATATATCGCAATTCAGGACCTTACAAAGGGCGGAGATATAATCCGTTCTCAGACGTTCTCGGCATTCATGCCGCTTATAACAGTTGCACTTATTTACCTTATAATGGTAGTTGTGCTTACTCATCTGGTAGGAAAGCTTGAAAGGAGGCTGTCGCAAAGTGATAGACGTTAAACATCTCAGCAAGTCTTTCGGCGAGGTCGAAGTGCTGAAAGATATAAACGAAACTATCGACAAGGGCGAAAAGGTCGTTATCGTTGGTCCGTCAGGCTCAGGAAAATCCACCTTTCTCCGCTGTCTTAACCTTATGGAAAGACCTACTTCGGGAGATATTTTCTTCGAGGGCGAGAACATCACTCAGGCGAACGAGCATGAAATGAACAAGCTCAGACAGAGAATGGGCATGGTTTTTCAGCATTTCAACCTCTTCCCACACCTTACAATAAAAAAGAATATCACTCTTGCCCCTGTGAAGCTTGGCCTTATGACAGCCGATGAAGCCGACAAAAAGGCGGAGGAGCTTTTGGAAAGAGTTGGTCTGCCTGATAAGGCTGACGAGTATCCTTCAAGGCTTTCAGGCGGTCAGAAACAGAGAATAGCCATCGCACGTTCACTGGCGATGAATCCTGAGGTAATGCTTTTTGACGAGCCTACTTCTGCACTTGACCCTGAAATGGTGGGCGAGGTGCTGGAGCTTATGAAACAGCTTGCAAACGACGGAATGACAATGGTTGTCGTTACCCACGAAATGGGCTTTGCAAGGGAAGTTGCTTCAAGAGTTCTGTTTATGGCAGACGGAAAAATACTCGAGCAGAACAAGCCGTCAGAGTTCTTTGCACACCCTGAAAATCAGCGTTTGAAAGATTTTCTCTCAAAAATTATATAGAAGCCAACACCGCACAAGGGGCGTCTATCGTCTTTGTGCGGTGTTTTTTTGTTTGCAAATGTCTAAATGTAGGTTTGTCAATCATATTGGACACTATTATTAAGAAATTCGATAGGCGAAAACCATTTGAGGGGACGCATA
>NZ_JBCPGA010000034.1:0-27624 GCF_040914135.1 Ruminococcus sp. RTP21204st1_B2_RTP21204_210225
ATGCGTCCCCTCAAATGGTTTTCGCCTATCGAATTTCTTAATAATAGTGTCCAATATGATTGACAAACCTACATTTAAGGAGAAATGTTTACATATCAGGCTTCAAAGGTTCTGCAATTGAAATTCTTGACATTTGTTAATACACGTGATATAATATATCTACATTTTGTTAAGGCAGCCCGCATAAATGCCGTGTGGTGTCGCTTTGAGTAAAAGAGGGTATAATATGAAAAGAAACATAAAAGAAAAGGCTATTCACTACTCAAAAATAATAGCCACTGAAAAAAACTTCACTTTATTTATAATACTCACATTGGTACTGATACCTTTAGGTGAGATCGCAACGCTAGTTCACAACGAGTATTTTGTGTCACAGCCTGTTATCGTTGACTTTGCAGGCTGGGTGGGCAGTATAATGGCAGTGGCATATTTTATCACAAACCGAAAAAAGTATTATCCGTCTGACTTCTTTCTTTTCACATTGTTTATGTTTGCCGTAATATCAAGCGCATTTTCGCATGACAGAAATCAGACTCTTTTCGGTTTCTATTATGACGAATGGTTTATACATTATATGGCATATTTCGCCTTGATGTTTGCAGCAACAAATGTCAAAAAACTTAAATACAAAGAATATATCCTTGCTGCATTTGTTACTGTGACAACTATAAATATAGTACCTAGCGTGTTAGAATCTGTTGGAGCATGGCCATATTATGCGTACTTTGATGCAGAATCTCATGAAGAAAACAAATGGGTGTACGGACTTACCCAAAACTCAAACTTCTATGCGGGAATAAGCACAGTTTTCACTGCTTGCTGCACAATGTTGTTCTTATTTGCCAAGAGCAAAAAGACGTGCATTATACTATTTGTAGCAGACCTCCTATGCTTTTACTGTTCCATATCAACAGGCACAAGAATATCGTTGGTAGGCAACATTTGCTTTATGATATTTGCTGTGATACTTATATTTCTT
Organism: Ruminococcus sp. RTP21204st1_B2_RTP21204_210225; assembly: GCF_040914135.1. Classification (NCBI taxonomy): domain Bacteria; kingdom Bacillati; phylum Bacillota; class Clostridia; order Eubacteriales; family Oscillospiraceae; genus Ruminococcus; species Ruminococcus sp. RTP21204st1_B2_RTP21204_210225. The sequence continues at coordinate 980 of NZ_JBCPGA010000034.1, forward strand.
CTGCACAGAAAAGAGAAGTCAAAATCGGATTTGAAATGTCATTTGAAGCGTTACGGACTTGTTTTGGCGGCATTTGGCGTGATATTCTTTATTCTTGTTAAATTTTTTGGAAGACTTAATGGCGACCTTGAAACTACCATAGGCGAATTTGAGAATATGGGTTCTCTTTCTGCATTTGATTCATTCGGCAGTTGGCGTGGCTATATTTGGCGTATCGGGCTTGAATCTGTGCCTGATTTCTGGCTGACAGGTATCGGACTTGACAATTATCGTGACGCATTTGAATACAGGGCAGATTTTTCTACGCTTCCTTGGTCACAGGGCAAAGGACACAATGAATACATACACATACTTGTTACCGAGGGCGTTTTTGCCTTAGTAAATTACCTTGCGCTTCTGTTTTATGCGTTCTTCACAGGAATGAAGAGCGCGCTCAAAAGCATAAACAAAGATCGTGCGAACGCTGTTGTGACCTGCATTTTTTTGACAATGTTCATTGCCTACACTTCACAGGCTTGCTTCAATAGCAGTGTTGTAAACACTGCGCCTTATTTCTGGGTAGTTCTTGGAATGGTAATGACAAAAAATCATCAGAGACCATTTGGATACAGAAAAAAGCTTAAGCAAAGGCAAAGCAAAAGTTAAATTTCTGTAAATTTTTAAGTAGAAACAGAGCTGTGCTTGACTTTTTGGGGCGGATATGTTATGATATTAAAGCCGCATATTCACGGTCATAAGTGTTTGTATTTGCAGACCACCGTGCGTAGCGAGTTTATTTAAAGGTAGGTGCATTCGTAATGTACGCAGTAATTGAAACAGGCGGAAAGCAGTATCAGGTTAAGCCTGGTGATGAGGTTTTCGTAGAGAAGCTGGACGTAAACGCTGAGGACGCTGTTACTTTCGATAAGGTAATGGTAGTTGGCGCTGACGACGGTATCAAGGTTGGCGCTCCATATGTTGACGGCGCTTCCGTAACAGCTAAGGTCATCAAGAACGGCAAGTCCAAGAAGGTGACTGTATTCACTTACAAGCCAAAGAAGGGCGAAAAGACCAAGATCGGTCACAGACAGCCTTACACTAAGGTTATGATCGAAGCTATCAACGCATAATGATCTGTGCTGATTTTTTCAGAAATGAGCATGACAGGCTTGTGGGATTTCGTATAACGGGTCACGCAGGTTACGCAGATTATGGCGAGGACGTATGCTGTGCAAGCGTATCGTCTGCTGTAATGTTGACGGCTAACACTGTCACTGAGGCTTTTAAGATAAAGGCCGATGTCGCAGTGGAAGAAAACGAAATAATATTAAGGCTTGAAAATGACAGCTCAGAGGAGGGGGACAAGCTGCTTTTAGGGCTTCTCACTCATTTATATTTCTTAGCTGAGGAATTTTCAGGCAGGATCAAAGTCACGGTCAGAGATAACTGATCGGACGGATTACATTTTATGGAGGTGTAATTTAGATGATTAAGATTTCAATGCAGTTTTTCGCTCATAAAAAGGGAATGGGTTCTACAAAGAACGGACGTGATTCTGAGTCAAAGAGACTTGGCGTAAAGAGAGCTGACGGTCAGTTCGTACTGGCTGGTAACATCCTCGTTCGTCAGAGAGGCACTCACATTCACCCAGGCGAGAACGTTAAGAAGGGTTCTGACGATACTCTGTTCGCAACAAGCGATGGTGTTGTAAGATTTGAAAGACTCGGTAGAGACCGCAAGAAGGTTTCGGTTTATCCCAAGGCTTAATTTTGTAACATATGACCCTGAGCCTTAGGCTTGGGGTCTTTTGTTGGTTAATGACAACTAAATTTACGCATAATATCATTTATAAGGAGGTTTGATCATGTTTGTCGATCAGGCGAAGATCTATATAAAAGCCGGTGACGGCGGTGACGGTGCAGTTTCATTCCACCGTGAGAAATACGTTGCGGCAGGCGGTCCGGACGGCGGTGACGGCGGTAAGGGCGGAGATATTGTTTTCGTTGTTGACGACAATATCTCAAACCTTATAGATTTCAGATATAAGAGAAAATATGTTGCCGAAAAGGGACAGAACGGCGGCGCCAAAAACTGCTCAGGCAGGAATGCTCCCGACCTTGTGGTGAAAGTTCCTAGAGGCACTGTGGTTAGAGAAATAAAGAGCGGCAGGATACTTGCCGACCTTTCTACCGATGAGCCTGCTGTTATCGCTCACGGAGGCAAGGGCGGGCGTGGAAACGCTCATTTTGCCACTTCCACAAGGCAGATACCGAAGTTTGCAAAGCCGGGTTTCCATGGTGACGAATATGAGGTAATGCTTGAACTCAAGCTTATTGCAGACGTAGGACTTGTGGGCTTCCCGAATGTGGGAAAATCCACGCTCATTTCTGTTGTTTCAGCGGCAAAGCCAAAGATAGCCAACTATCACTTCACTACCCTGACGCCTGTGCTTGGCGTTGTTAAGATAGAAGAGGGAAAATCTTTTGTTATGGCAGATATCCCAGGTCTTATCGAGGGTGCGAGCGAGGGCGTTGGTCTTGGTCACGAATTTCTCAGACACGTTGAGAGGTGCAGACTTATCGTTCACGTTATCGACGTTTCAGGCAGCGAGGGCAGAGATCCTATCGAGGATTTCAAGGCGATAAATCACGAGCTTGAAAACTTCTCAATGGAGCTTGCGGAAGCTCCGCAGATAGTTGCCGCAAACAAGAGCGATATGGCTACCCATGAGCAGGTGGAAAGACTGAGAAACTATGTTGAGGATCAGGGACTTCTCTTCTATGAGATCTCTGCCGCTACCACAAAGGGTACAAAAGAGCTTATGTATGGCGTATGGGAGCGACTTTCTGTTCTTCCGCCTGTTAAGCAGTTTGAAGCTCAGCCGCTCACTCAGGAGGAGCTTGACGATAAGCTCATCTCAAAGAAAGACTTCCGTGTTACTGTGGAGGACGGCGTTTATTTTGTGGAAGCAGATTGGCTTCTTGACATACTCAGGACGGCTAATATGGACGATTACTCCTCACTGCAGTATTTCCAGAACGTACTCAGGACCAGCGGCATAATCGACAAGCTGGAAGAAATGGGTATCGAAGAGGGCGACACTGTTTCTATATTCGACTTTGAGTTTGAATATCTCAGATAGGAGGGAGCGTCACGGGAAAGCTTTCTGATATGGACGCCATGCAATACTCCCCTCTGGCACTGGCTTTTATCGGGGACGGCGTTTACGAGATAAGGGTAAGAGAAAAGCTTATCCTTGAAGCTAATATGCCTGCGGACAAGCTGCACAAGCTCACTGTTGAGAGGGTGTGTGCGGAATATCAGGCAAAGGCTGTTCGCAAGTGGCTTGACGAGGGGCTGCTTAACGAACAGGAAATGGATATTTTCAAAAGGGGCAGAAATGCAAAGGGCATAAATGCTCCGAAACATTCCACTGTGGGGGAATACCGCATGGCGACAGGTTTGGAATGTCTTTTCGGTTTTTTATATCTCACGGGGCGTGAGGAACGTATAGGTGAACTGTTCGAGGCAGCATGGTCTGTGGGCAGCATCAATGAATAATATTACATCAAGGAGTGAATCAAATGTCAGGTCATTCAAAATGGGAAAACATTAAAAGAAAAAAGGGTGCAACAGACGCTGCAAGAGCTAAGATATTTACAAAGATAGGCAGAGAGATCGCTGTTGTAGTTAAGCAGGGCGGTGCTGATCCTGCAGGTAACGCAAAGCTGAGAGATCTTATCGCAAAGGCTAAGTCAAACAACGTGCCTAATGATAATATCGATAGAATTATCAAAAAGGCAGCAGGCGACGGCGACAAGAACAGCTACGAGTCAATGGTATACGAGGGCTACGGTCCAAGCGGTGTTGCTGTTATCGTTGAGTGCCTTACAGACAACAAGAACAGAACAGCAGGCGATATCCGTCACTTCTTCGACAAGTTCGGCGGAAACATGGGTACATCAGGCTGTGTATCTTTCATGTTCTCTGATGTTGGTACTGTTGTTATGGAGAACAACGGTGCTGACGAGGACAAGATAATGGAGGACTGCTTTGAGGCAGGCGCTGACGATTTCAACGTTGATGACGATGTTATCGAGATATCATGCGACCCTAATCAGGTTTCTTCTGTAAGAGAAGCTCTTGAGGGAATGGGTTACAAGGTTCTTTCTGCTGAGGCTGAGAAAGTTCCTTCAAACTACACAACTATCGAAGACGAGGACGCTATCAAGAAGATGGGTCTGCTTCTTGAGCATCTTGAGGACGATGACGACGTTCAGAACGTTTACCACAACTGGGAGAATATGCCGGTTGAAGAGGAAGAATAATCAGGAAAATTTCTGACACTTTACTATTGACATTTACATATAATGTGGTATAATAGAATTAGAAAGATTTATTCTTTTAATAGGGGTTGCGAATCCGTCTAAAATCGCTTTAATAGAGGTCACAGAGCCTTTAAAAATACTGTTTTAATAGGGGTTGCGAATCCGTCTAAAATCGCTTTAATAGGTATTTAAAGGGTCAATTTGTTTTGACCCTTTATTTTTTGTATGGAGATGTATGAACGTGCAGAAGTGGAAAATAATAAACAAGGATTACCTTGACTATCTGAGAGAAAATTATGAGTCGAGGATACCAAGAACAGACTACGGAAATGATAAGCTGAAGCCGTTCTTTGGAGAGCTTATGCGTGTGGGTGACCTTGCATATGTGACGCAGGTATCTTCTGCAAAGCCAAGACACAATAAAATAAAGGCAAATATAGATTTTCAGAAAATAATACATAATGACGTGCTTATAGCTGTTGTAAATCTTAATTATATGTTCCCTGTGCCTGTGTCTGAAATGACAAACCTTGAATACGGAAAAATCGAGGAGTATGTTGATTTCAAAAATGATACTGCCAAAAGCAAATACATTGACCTTCTGAAAAGAGAAATGAAATATATCAAAGAACTTCCTCTTGAAAACAACGCACGCTCATTGTATGCTCTCAAATATGACAAGCCTGAACACGTAATATCAAAGCGTTGTTTTGATTTCAAAACATTGGAAAATGGTGCGCATAAATGGGCGGAGAAGCTCATAAAATAATCATGCAGATATGGTGGACTGACGCTTGCAGGGCGACAGTCCCTTTTAAGCTTTAAACGACGATTTTTCGGGGATTTTCGTGTTAAAATCGCTGAAAATCCTTGCAGCTTTGCGGTGCTGTTTGTAAGTTGTGCTATTGACATAAAAGGGGTTATAGTATATAATAATCGTATGTGTAGATATTGCCCTGAAAAGATAAAAAAATACAGATAATGGGTGATAAGGAAGAAGCAGAAAATGATAGGAGGAAACTTATGAACAAGATTTTTTGTTCTGCTCTGACAGCCGTTGTTGCAGGTGCTATGCTCACAGGCTGTGCCATGCCTTGGGAAAAGGGTGCTGATGACGACGTTGCCCCTGGTGGTTATTCCTATACGGCTGACTCAAATTCAGAACAGAAACAAGCTTATCGCTGGCTCATAGAGCCGACTATAAACGCCGATAATATCATTTCTTTTGACGGAAGTCAGGTCGACCCTAACAACGAAAAGAACACAGCTTATGCCAACTATTCTGTTATCAGACAGAATGGCAAATATGGCATTATAGACTACAGCGGAAACATGGTAGTGCCTGCGGAATATGACGATTACTACACCTGCTGGTGCGGAGAGGTCACGCTTTTCAATATTATAAATGAAAAGAATGACGAATATGAGTATTGCAGTATCGACAGCTCAAATCAGGTAGTTTACTATGCGGCGGAACATCATGACAGCTCACCGAAATATTACTGGAACAGCAATGAGGAAAAGATCTATGTAAAGGACGCTGACGAAGAACAGGGCGAAGAATACACTGGCAAAAAGGCTGTTGTGGTATGTGAAGCTGACGTGAAAAAGTCTGACAATGGTTTTTATGACATTTCTCCTGTGAGCGAACCGCTTTACGGGCTTGCTAAAAAGGACAAGCTTATACTTGATATGCAGTACACTGATTTCTATGCCCCTGCATACAAAGGCGCAGGACTTACCTGCATCGCCTTTGAGAACGACAAAGGCAAGTGGGGATATGTTGGTTCTGACGGCAAGACTATAATCGACTTTAAGTGCGACGGTGACATGAGTGCCTATTGCGGAAAGGTGATAGATGACGAGATGGCTGTTCATCCTTATCTTTTCACTGACGATTATCTGCCGGTATCCATAGATTCATCATATGGTTATTATGACATAGACGGCAACTGTATCGTAAAGCCAGGCGAGTTCGATCAGGCAAGACCTGCTCACAACGGCAAGGCGTGGGTAATGAAGTCTGGAAAATGGGGCGTTATAGCATTCGGTGACGCACCTGTGGAGGAGGACTCATCAGAGGAAGAGACCACCACAACTACGACCACCACAAGCTACATCACCACGACCACAACTTCAAAGACCACCACAACAACTTCGGTTTCAACAGAAACGAAAAAAGCAACTGAAACTACTCCATCTTTGACACAGCCAAGTGAAACCACTGAGGTGTCAACGAACACGGAAACTGTTACAGAAACAGTAACGGAGCCTGTTACGGAAACTGATCCGCCTGCTCCTGAGCCTGAGCCTGAGCCGACACCTGAACAATAGTAAGAATATAAACGGCGTTATCCCACTTTGGGGTACGCCGTTTTTTTGGTGCATGAATATGTGCGGATATTGAAAATGCGTGCATAAACAAAGCATCGAAAGCGGGACGTCGTATTTCTGCAAAGCAGAAATTGCGCCGCTCCCCTACATGGTTTGTGCGTTTTTAATATATTTTTTTTGCTATACAAAAAAAGCTCTGCCGAAACAGAGCTTTTATTTTTTACTGGTTATATATATCTTTCCTGAGAAGTGCTTTGCAGGCTTCAAAATCCACTTCGAGAATTGATTGACCGTCAGATGATGTGCCATATGAATAGGAATCATCATCAGGTATTCTCATGGACTTTATCTCGTAATTCATGGAGAATATCGCCTTATAGGTAAGAGCAAAAAGCTGTGTCTGGGACATATTGGTTGCAAGATGTGACATTGATGCTTTTGCGAACTTGTCTATAGTCAGCGGATCTGAGCTTTTCGCCTTTTCGATTATCTTTGTGATAACTGTTCTCTGGCGTTCTGTTCGCTGGAAATCTGCGTTGCCAACATATCTAAGTCTTGCATAGGCAAGTGCCTGATTGCCGTTTACATGGAGCTTCTTTCCGCCTTTATCAAGATAGTCTGTACCCTTTTTATTGCCAAGAAGCTTGTTTTGCTCTGCCATTGGAGGCTTCATGCCCTCGGCCTCTTCGTCGGAAATGTCAAGCTCGATACCGCCAACTGCGTCAACGATATCAACGAATGACAGAAAGTCGATATAAACATAATCGTCAACGGCAATATCAAAATTATACTCTATGGTATCCATAAGAAGCTCTGCACCGCCGTAAACATACGCTGCATTGAGCTTTGACCATGTGTCTATATCATTTCCGTCAGCGTCAATGCCCTTGATATTCACATACATATCACGCATGAAAGAGGTCATTGTTATCTCTTTTGTGGTGCTGTTAATGGAGAGAAGTATCATAGAGTCTGTTCTGCCACGCTCGTCAGCGTTTCTTGTATCAGAGCCTATAAGCAGGATATTTCGTACATCAGAGCTGTTCATAGAAGCGTCTGTGTTCGTTCGCTGACCTCTTTGCACCTTGTTCACCATGCCTATGTATCGCCATATAAGCACGTTCGCCAATATGAAAACCACCAAAAGTATGATGATAAGCACCTTGAAAAATGTTTTTATAGGGTGTCTTTTTTTATTTTCCACTTTGTTTTTACCTTTTTTGTTCGTCTGACCGTTACGGCTTTTATTGTTTTTGCCAAATTGCAGGTCATTATTTCGTCTTTGGGCTGAGGTCTTGTTGCTTTTTGCTGACTTGCCTGAACCTCTCTGCTTGCTCTGTCCGTTCTGTGGACGTGACGTTTGTCTGCTCTGTGTCTGCCGTCTTGGAGTGCTTTCTCTGTATGAGCCTGAGTGATCTGATGATGAACGGCTTCCCTGCCCGTATGACTGAGCTGTACCCTGTGTATGATCATCAGGGTAGCCAGCGTCATAGTAATCGTCAAAGTCGTTCACGCCCTCGTCTATTTGCTGAACACGCTGTCCGCCAGCACCGCTTATGCGATTGAACTCGTCAAGCTGTCGCTGATATTCCTGTTCGTAGTAGTCCTGAGGCTTATTATCGTTTGTGTAGTTTTGTTGTCTGTCTTTATTAGCCACCTGACTGCACCTCCGTTCATTTTTACAATACCAATATTATAGTACATATCAGGCTTATTGTCAATGACAGAAAAAAAGGCGGAGCTTTTTCCAGCGTCCGCCTTTTTATTTTTACGTTGTTGTGGAGAAGCGGGCGAACAGTGTTCGCCCCTACAAGCCAATGCCGTTTTTATGGGCATTTGCAGGTCTACACATAGCCTTATTTTATTCTGCTGCTTCTTAGGGCATTGAGGATAGCTATTACGGCTACGCCAACGTCTGCGAATACCGCAAGCCACATTCCTGCAAGTCCCAATGCACCGAATATAAGCACAAGGGCTTTTACTCCAAGGGCAAAAATTATATTCTCTCTTACTATTGTCATAGTCTTTCGGGATATCTTTACTGCGTCTTCTATGCTTGACGGATCGTCGTTCATAAGCACAACGTCTGCGGCTTCAATGGCAATATCTGAGCCTAAGCCACCCATTGCGATACCGATATCGGCTCTTGCGATAACAGGTGCGTCATTTATTCCGTCCCCTGCGAATGCAACAAGTCTGCGGTCGGGGTCTTTTATAAGCTGTTCGACCTTTTCAACCTTGTTTTCAGGGAGAAGCTCACTGAAGAATGTTTTTATGCCCACTTTCTTTGCCACCTTTTCGGCGGTATCTTTCTTATCCCCTGTGAGGAGGACAGTTTCAACGCCAAGCTCTCTAAGTCTTGAAACGGCTGTGGCGGAGGTTTCTTTTATTTCGTCGCCAAGGAGTATCTCGCCTATGAACTTGCCGTCAAGGGCAACATAAACTGCTGTCGCAGAATCTTCTGAGCTTTGTGCTGCAATGCCGTTTGTTTCAAGAAGCGCTTTCTTTCCGCAAAGTATCTCCTTGCCGTCAAGCTTTGCTCTTACACCGTTTCCTGCTATCTCTTCAACATCAGAAAGTCTTGCACCGTCTATTTCCTTGCCGTATCTCTGCACTATGGAGATACCGATAGGGTGAGTTGACATACTTTCTGCATATGCGGCGGCTTCAAGGAGGATATCCTGTGAAACGCCCTGTGGGTTTACGCTGAGGACAGTGAACTTGCCCTTTGTAAGCGTACCTGTTTTATCCACTGCGAGAGTTTTGCACTTCGCCATTGTTTCGAGGTTTTTTGCACCCTTTATAAGTATTCCCTTTTTAGAAGCTCCGCCTATTCCTGCGAAGAACGAGAGAGGCACTGAGATAACAAGTGCGCATGGGCAGGATATTACAAGGAACAGAAGTCCTCTATATAGCCATTTTGAGAACTGGTCAAAGCCCAGAATGAAGCTTGGTATAAACACGAGTGCAAGTGCAGCAATTACTACAGCAGGGGTATAAACTCTTGCAAAACGTGTGATGAACTTTTCGGTCTTGGCTTTTCTTTCGCTGGAGTTTTGCACCATATCGAGAATTTTCGACACCGCAGACTCGTGGAAGGTATTTGTGACCCTAACTTTGAGAAGTCCTCTCAGGTTTGTTGAGCCACTGAGGACGCTGTCACCTGCTTTGACCTCAACAGGAAGAAACTCACCGGTAAGTGCTGATGTATCAAGCTCTGATTCGCCTTCTGTTACGATACCGTCAAGAGGTATTCTCTCGCCTGTTTTTACGGCGATCATCTCGTCCTTGAGGATATCCTCAGGAGGAAGCTCGTATGTTTTGCCGTTTCTTACAACTGTTACAGACTCAGGATTAAGCTCCATAAGCTTTGTAATAGATTTTCTTGACTTCTCTACTGCGATAGTCTGGAAAAGCTCGCCCACCTGGAAGAACAGCATAACGGCTGCACCCTCACGGAAGTCTTTAAGTGCAAATGCGCCAACTGTTGCGATAGTCATGAGCAGAGATTCGTCAAAAGCCTCGCCTTTAACAAGGTTTCTAACGGCGGCGATAACAACGTCAAGACCTGCGATAAGGTAAGCAACTATTGCAAGGCCTGCACTGAGATACTCACATACAGTGCCACTTCCAAGCTTATCCAAAAGCATTGATGCGATAAAGAACACGATAGCCACAGAGAGCTTGACTATCTCGCCCTTATGGTCATTCACAGGCTCTTCCTCTGCTGTCTGAGCACCATAATCCTTAACGGTAACGTCAGGCTCAAGCTGATGGACGGTATCCTCTATCATGATACGCAGGTCAGGGTTAGAGCCGTCTGTTTTGACAGTAAGTTTTTTGCTGATAAAATCAACGTTTGATGAAATAACGCCTGCAAGCTCACCCACACGGTTTGCTATCTTTTCACCGCAGTTAGGGCAATCGAGATCCTCCAGCTTCAGGTAGAGAGTTTTCTCAGGGAAATCGCCAAGCTCTTTCACGCTAACGTCAGGTTCAAGCTTATGGACGACGTTTTCTATCTCGGTAAAGATGGAGTTTTTATCGCCGTCAAAATCAACTGTGAGCTTTTTATTGATAAAATCAAGGTTAGAGCTTTTAACGCCTGAAAGCTCGCCCACACGTTTCTCGATCTTTTCCGCACAATGAGGACAATCGAGTTCCTTAAGAAGCAAAGTCATTTTACTCATTTCACATTCTCCTATACTACAAAAAAACAGATCACTTTCTTTACTCGCTGATATGCTCGATACCCATATTGAGTATGACAGCGACGTGTTCATCGGAAACTGAATAATAAACTGTTTTTCCCTCACGTCTATACTTCACAAGTCTGGCCTGTTTCAGCACTCTCAGCTGATGCGAGATAGCGGACTGTGACATTTCCAACAGCTCGGCTATATCGCACACGCACATTTCGTCCTTTATAAGGGTAAAGAGTATTTTCACTCTTGTTTGGTCGCCAAGGACTTTGAAAAGCTCTGCCACGTCATATATCTCCTCCTCGACGGGCATTGTTTTCCCTATTTCCTCCATTTTCTCTATATTCTTTCCTCCGCACTGTTTATGCTCATGCTTTACTGTATTCTCGCTCATTTATTTTCGCTCTCCTTTTCTTATTATTGTTTTAGTATATTCAATATGGGTCATTTCAATTCATCATATGAATAACTGTTCATATGTTTATTATATCATATATTCATGTTTTGTCAAGGGGGTTTTGAAAATTTTTTTGATTTAAGTTATTTGGGGTATTTTGTTTGCATGGTACTGGTTGCATACCATGCGGGCGAACGATGTTCGCCCCTACGGATTATTCGGGCGAGTTTGCTGTGCCGCAAAATCGCTTCGCTATTTGCGGATTTACGTTGTGCTAAGGGATAGAAAAGCGGTGCAGGTTTATGCTTCGATGTTGGTTTTATTTGATGCTTGGGTTCTATGTGCTTTTTGGATTTGTTCTGCACCGCTTAGTAGGCTTACGCCTATTGAGGCTCTGCCTCAAGCTCCGCTAGGGGCTTTGCCCCCAGACCCCCACAATGGGTTTCACCCCTTGACCCTGACCAGGGGCGTGCCCCTGGACCTTTTGCTCGCTTGGCTCGGTGTTGGGGCACAACTCTGGTCAGCTTTGCCCATTCCTCACTCCTCACTCCTCATTTCTCACTCCTCATTCCTCACTTTTTACACCTGTACTTAAACTTGACAAGTGTCTAAAAAAATGTTACTATACTATAGTAATAAAACTTATATGCAAATTCTCGGTCCTATCAGAAAGGAAATGATACTATGTCAAAATCTGTTGAGATCCAATCTCAGGATCTAACCAAAAGATACACCCTCGGCGAGGAGATCTTCAACTCCGTTTCACACGGTGCAGGCGGTCTGCTCTCCATTGCCGGCACTGCCGTTCTTATCGTTCTCGCTGCCATTTACTCCAACGCTTGGGGCGTTGTAAGCTCCGCTATTTTCGGAGCTTCTCTTATCATACTTTACACCATGTCAACCCTTTATCACGCTATCACCAATCCAAAAGCCAAAAAGTTTTTCAGGATAATGGATCACAACACCATTTTCTTCCTCATCGCAGGAACTTACACCCCTATCACTCTTGTGCCGTTGCGAGGTGCGTTTGGCTGGGTTCTTTTCGGAATCGTCTGGGGTGCGGCTATTCTTGGCATTGTGCTGAACTCCATTGACCTTGAAAAGTTCCGCAAGCCTTCTGTTATATGCTATATCGCAATGGGCTGGGTAGTTATAATCGCTGTCAAGCCTATGATAGAAAAAGTTTATCCTCTGTCCTTATGGTTTATTCTTATAGGCGGACTTTTCTACACTGTGGGCGTTATTTTCTATGTTAAAAAGAGCAAGAAATATTTTCACTCAATATGGCATTTGTTCACCATTGCAGGAAGCGTTTTTCACTACTTTGCGGTGCTTATGATGATAACACATGAATAAAAGATCATCCCGAGGGTTTGCGTCCTCGGGATTTTCTGTTTAGAGAAATTATTTCTAAAATGAAATATATGGCGGTTTTTCTATTGCAAAAATGGCTGAAAAGTAGTATAATCATAATGATGTATTATATGTGACTGCACTGAAATTTTCACATGGGTGCGGTTTTGACATGAAAGGAGCATTTTATGCGTAGATCGGGTATTTTAATGCACATATCCTCTCTGCCTAACGATTATGGTATCGGCAAGCTTGGCAAGGAGGCTTATGCTTTTGTGGATTTTCTTGAAAAGGCTCACCAAAAATGTTGGCAGATACTTCCCATATCTCCTACAAGCTATGGTGATTCGCCATATCAGAGCTTTTCTGTTCACGCTGGAAATCCATACTTTATAGACCTTGAAGCTCTGGAGAAAGAGGGTTATCTGAAACCTGCGGAATACAAGGATATTGAGTGGGGCGATGACAAAGGGTCTGTTGACTACGGCAAGATATACGAGACCATTTTCAAGGTGCTTAGGACGGCACACAAGCGTTTTCGCAAGAAGCCTGAAAAGGCATACTCAAAATTCGTGGTGGAAAACAAAGACTGGATATACGATTACGCTTTGTTTATGTCACTGAAATTTGCCAACAAGGGCAAGGCTTGGTATGAATGGGACGAACCGCTGAAAATGTACAAGCCTAAGGCGATAAAAAGTGCCAGAAAAGAATATGCAAATGATATAGACTTCTGGTGCTTTGTGCAGTATAAATACTTCCAGCAGTGGAAAAAGCTAAAGGCTTATGCCAACGAAAAGGGCATCGAGATAATAGGCGATATTCCCATATATGTGGCATATGACAGTGTTGAAGTGTGGAGTACACCGCAGTATTTCAGCCTTGACAAGGAGAAAAAGCCTGTTGAGGTGGCAGGATGTCCACCTGACGCATTCACGGCAGACGGTCAGCTTTGGGGCAATCCTCTTTACAACTGGGAATACATAGCAAGAGATAAATTCCGCTGGTGGGTAGAGCGTATAAAGGCGGCTTCTAACACCTATGACGTGGTGAGAATAGACCATTTCAGGGGCTTTGAAAGCTATTACTGCATACCATACGGTGCAAAGAATGCCAAAAAGGGCAAGTGGAGAAAAGGTCCTGACATGAGGCTTTTCAAAGAAGTGAGAAAACAGCTTGGGGACGTGAAGATAATCGCAGAGGACTTGGGTTTCCTTACAAAGCACGTTGTAAAAATGCTCAACGCAAGCGGATATCCTGGCATGAAGGTGCTGGAGTTCGGCTTTGATTCTGATAATACAAACGGCTATCTGCCCCACAATTTTAAGACCACAAACAGCATTTGCTATACGGGTACGCACGATAACGAAACCATACTTGGCTGGATAAAGAGCTGTGACGAAAAGACCAGAAGCTACTGCAAGGACTATCTTGGAGTTACAAAAGACGAGTTCGTGCCTTGGGCAATGGTAAGACTTTGTTGGTCCAGCGTGTGTGATACAGCTATCGCACAAATGCAGGATATACTTTGCCTTGACGATAAAGCCAGAATGAATACACCGTCAACAGTGGGAGCAAATTGGAAGTGGAGATTGGAAAGCTTTGATAAGCTTGATGATACTTTGGCGGAGAGATTGGCGAAGATAACAGCGGTGTATGGCAGATAGAGCAGGGATAAATGAGGAATGAGGAGTGAGGAATGTGCATAGCTTATCAGAGTTGTGCATAAGCACCGAGCGTAGCGAGCAATAAAGCGCAGGCTCAAGCCCGACGCTAGAGGGCTTGTGGGGTCAAGGGGCAAAGCCCCTGCGGAGTTTGAGGCAGAGCCTCAATAGGCGTAAGCCTACAAGCGGTGCAGAGTAAAACTAAAAAGCACATGAAAGTTTGATACCAGATAAAAATAATATCGGAGAATTAAATCTGCACCGCTTTTCTATCCCTTAGCGCAACGTAGATTCGCAAAGAGCGACAGCGATTTTGCGGCAGAAGAAAATTGACCAAAACATTGTAGGGAAACGGCTCAATTTCTGTTTCACAGAAATGCGACGTCCCACTCGAAGTGACAAGGTTTAAATTATCCAGAATTTGTGCAGAGCAACATTGTGCGGATAACACAAATGAGATTGCAGTCGAACCGTCGAGGGGTGCGGGACGCCGAGGGCGTCGTCCCCTACAGGGCGGTGGGAAAATTTTCATGGTTATTGAGCCATGTTGTTATCGTTGCTTGTTCCTTCGACGGGCGAACTATGTTCGCCCCTACCATACGTTATGCGGATAATAACAAAGTACAAAATGCAATAGAATACATAAAATATCAGAAAGGATAAAAACCAATGAACAAAGAACTGTTTTACAGCGAACTTAGTAAAGACCTGAAAAAGAAGTTTGGCACGAGCGTTGAAAAAGCTCTGCCTTGGCAGCTCCATGAAAGCCTGTCGGCTAATGTTATGGAGCTTATTGACAGCGATTGGGAGAACAGCAGAAAGGCTCACCTTGACAGCCGCAGAGCCTGCTATCTCTCTATGGAGTTCCTTATGGGCAGAGCCGTTTATAACAATCTCCTTTGCCTTGGTATCACTGACGAGGTGGACGAGCTTTTGAAGGCTCACGGCAGAAGTCTTAATGACCTTGAAGAAATAGAGGACGCTGCCCTCGGCAACGGTGGTCTTGGCAGACTTGCCGCTTGCTTCCTCGATTCCGCCGCCGCTCATGACCTGCCTTTGGACGGCTACGGAATAAGATACAAGTATGGCCTTTTCAAGCAGAAGATAGTTGACGGCTTCCAAAAGGAAGAAGCTGACAACTGGACTAAGTACGGCGACCCTTGGTCTAAGAGATGCGAAAATGACAAGGTAGTCGTTAAATACGGCGACCAGACTGTTTATGCTGTGCCTTATGATATGCCTGTTATCGGCTTTGGCACTAAGAACGTTGGCACACTCAGACTTTGGCAGGCTGAGAGCGTGGAGGATTTCGACTTCGCTCAGTTCGACTGTGGAAACTATGATGGTGCTGTAAAGGCTAAAAATGACGCTGAGAACATCTCTAAGGTGCTTTACCCTAACGATAACTGTGAAGAGGGCAAGATACTCAGACTCAAGCAGGAATATTTCTTCTCCTCCGCTTCTGTGACGGATATTCTCAAAAAGCATTTGGCTAAGTTCGGCACTCTTGACAACCTTGGCGACTATATTACTATCCAGCTTAACGATACTCACCCTGTTATCGCTGTGCCAGAGCTTATAAGACAGCTTTGTGCTGAGCATAGCTATGACTTTGACAAGGCTTTTGAGATCGCCCACAAGGTCTTTAACTACACAAACCACACTATCATGGCTGAGGCTCTTGAAAAGTGGGATTGCAGACTTGTGGAAAAGGTAGTGCCTGAGGTCTACACATATATCCTTATGATAAACGAGCGTTTTATAAAGGATATGTACGCTCTCAAAAAGGACAGAGAGTATATCTCTAAGCTTTCTCCTGTTGGCGACGGCATGGTAAAAATGGCATTTATGGCTATCTATGTTTCAAGCTATATAAACGGTGTTGCGGCTATCCACACTGAGATACTGAAAAAGGACGCTCTTAAAGATTGGTATGAGCTTTATCCTGAAAGATTTCAGAACAAGACCAATGGTATCACACAAAGACGTTGGCTTGCACTTTGCAACCCTGAGCTTTCCGCACTTATCACAAAGCTTTTAGGCAATGCAGACTGGGTGAAGAACCTGGACGAGCTTAAAAAGCTTGAAAAATATGCTGATGATGAGGCTGTGCTCAACGAGTTCATGGCTGTTAAGGAGGCTCAGAAGAACCGCCTTGCCGCTTTTGTAAAGGAGCATGACGGTGTTGATATCGACCCGAACACTATTTTTGACATTCAGATCAAGCGCCTGCACGAATACAAGAGGCAGTTCCTTAACGCTTTGTCTATACTTTACATTTACTATGGCATCAAGGACGGCTCTATAAAGGACTTCACACCGACAACATTTATTTTCGGTGCTAAGTCTGCACCGGGATACAGGAGGGCTAAGGCTATCATCAAGCTTATTGGCGAGATAAGCAAGCTTGTGAACGCTGACCCTGACACAAAAGACCTTATCAAGGTGGTTTTCGTACAGAACTACAACGTTTCCTATGCGGAAAAGCTTGTTACTGCGGCTGATGTTTCTGAGCAGATATCTACGGCAGGCACTGAGGCGAGCGGTACAGGCAACATGA
The DNA here is from genome assembly GCF_040914135.1 of Ruminococcus sp. RTP21204st1_B2_RTP21204_210225. NCBI lineage: Bacteria > Bacillati > Bacillota > Clostridia > Eubacteriales > Oscillospiraceae > Ruminococcus > Ruminococcus sp. RTP21204st1_B2_RTP21204_210225. The sequence goes on from NZ_JBCPGA010000034.1 coordinate 17,797, forward strand.
AGCTTATGCTCAACGGTGCTGTTACGCTTGGAACTTATGACGGAGCTAACGTTGAGATCGTTCAGGAGGCAGGCGAGGAGAACAACTACATCTTCGGTGCAAGAGTAGAGGAGCTGGCTGAGATAATGCCAAAGTATGACCCTAGGGAGATACTTTTCTCAAACGACAAGATAAAGCGTGTTCTTGACAAGCTTATTGACGGCAGTCTTTCAGACGGTGGCGTTCCGTCCAACGAGGAGGGCAGCTTCAAGGAGCTTTACAAGGCGCTCACCGACGGTGCAAGCTGGCACGTTCCTGACCACTACTATGTTCTTGGCGACCTTGAAAGCTATGTTCAGGCAAAGCTCAAGGTCAACGCAGACTACAAGGACAAGCTTGCATTCGCTAAGAAGTGCTGGCTGAACATTGCAAATGCCGGCAAGTTCTCTTCTGACAGAACTATCAAGGACTATGCAGAAAACATCTGGAAGATAGAGCCTGTTAAGCTGTAATTGGAACTCAAATTTCTATGCAAATTGAATTTGTTAAGGGTATCGCACATGATTTTAAGCTTTTTATACACGGAAATGAACTTATCATAATATTAATTTGCGAAAATATGAACTAAAGCATTAATACACAAAGGACAGGCTCGTTTTTTGACGGGCTTGTCAGTTTTGATGTAAATATATTCAAGGGATAGATTTACATAAATGGCAGGAGGATAAATGTTAGACACCTTACTTAAACTAGACGGCGACATACTGTTATGGATACAGGACAACCTGCGTGCAGGGTGGCTCGACCCTATAATGAAGTTCATAACATATCTTGCAAACGGCGGTGCGTTATGGATAGGCATATGCGTTTTACTTCTCATACTGAAAAAGACTAGAACAACAGGCATCGTGTGTTCATGCTCCCTTGCGGTGACTTTTCTTATAAACAACATTATTTTGAAAAACATTATTGCCAGAACAAGACCTTACGAGGTGGTCGAGGGGCTTAACAGGATAATAGGTGCACAATCGGACTACTCGTTCCCGTCTGGACATTCGGGAGCTTCCTTTGCAGTGGCGGTGGTAATGTTCATGGAGATGCCGAAAAAATATGGCGTGCCTGCACTTATAGTGGCAACACTCATTGCGTTCTCACGGCTGTATGTTGGTGTGCACTATCCATTCGACGTTATCGCAGGCGTTCTAACGGGAACGATATATGCTGTTATCACAGTGGCAATATACAGAAAATTCTTCAAGGGCAAGAAACATTCTGAAAAATAAAAGACATTTGACGGGCGGTTTTTGACCGCTCGTTTTTTGTTGCTTTATCATCAAATTCTATTGAAAATCAAGTGTAAATATGATATCATAGAGATAATAAATATAAAGGAGAAAATCTTATGAAAAAGGTGCTTAAAACTATTCTTATGGGTGCTGTGGCTTTCAGCCTTGCTATGGGAGTGGGCTGTGTGACTGGCGAAAACAGCAGTCTGGAAAAAGAAAGCTCAAAGGCTGAGGACAGCAGTTCACAGAATAAGCGCAGACAGCTTCGTGACAAGTCTGACTACGGAAAAGTGATAGCCCTCACTTTTGATGACGGCCCTAACACTGACACAACTCCCCTTGTTCTTGACAAGCTTGAAGAACACGGCATTGTGGCTTCGTTTTTCGTTATCGGAAACAACATCACAGACGAGAGTGCAGAGGTCATGAAGCGTGCTTACAACATGGGCTGTGACATTGAAAACCACTCTCAGAGCCACCCTGACATGACAAAAATGACCGCAAAGGAGATAAAGGCCGAGATAGACTTTACCTCTGACAAGGTGGAAGAGGCTGTTGGCGAACGTCCACAGTTTTTCCGTCCGCCATATATTGCGGTGAACCAGACAATGTTTGACGTTATAGATATGCCGTTTATATGCGGATACGGTGCAGAGGACTATAACAATGCCATAGGCGTTGAGGAGCGTGTTGAAAAGGTGCTTGCACAGGCCAGGGACGGTGGCATTATCCTGCTTCACGATATGAACGGAAACGTTCAGACAGTTGCAGCCCTTGATAAGATAATCCCTGCCCTCAAGGAACAGGGCTACGAGTTCGTTACCATAACAGAGCTTTTCCACGCAAAGGGAGTTGCCATTGACCCTGACTCCGAGATAATCTACAGCTACGCTGAGCAGACAGAGATGTACGGCTAAAAATGACAAACAAAACCGCCTGAGAGAAATAGCTTCTCAGGCGGTGATTTTTTTTATCAAGTAAATCGTGCCCCAGGCTGATCCTCTGGTGGGATAGGCGCTCCGCAATGAGGACATTCTGTACAAGTGTCTACGACATAGGTATAGCCGCAATATTCGCAGGCTTTTTCCTGAGCTGCGTCAGAACATGGCTTTGCTTTGGCATATTTTCTCGCCTTTGGATTTATGCCTATCATAAGGCAGGCGTGCAGACACACAAATGCCAGAATGGCGATTGAAGTAAATAGTATACTCCAATTTACTTTACTCTTCATTACGGTAGGCGTCAGGTCGTCAAATGATGTGCTGATAGCCGAGGACACTGTATAGCGTGTTCTCGCTGTGAGATTTTTCTGCAGCTCGTCATTGAAGCTGTTCGTTACTGATTCTGTCAGAACATCATCTGTATCATTGCCCTGCATACCCTCCAAATACCAATCCTCAAAGCCGTCAGAGGAAGAATAACCGTCTGGGGTAGAGTAAACTATGAGCCAATGGCTCTCGTCCGTAAAGTGGTTCACATACAGATCATAGGCATAATTTTCAAAATCTGAATAATACCCCTGCCAATCGGAATTTTCCACTGTTATGACCGCAGGTGAGATACCGGTGCGGTTATAAAATGCCACCAGCGAGTTCCTAAGCTCTGCGGTGTTGCCAAGGACGTTTGCTTTATCCTCCACAACTATTTTATAATCATAGTTCTGGGGAAGCTTATGAGGGTGATGATAAGCCTCGGCAAACATAGAAAATGTGAATAAAATAAACGGCAGATAGAAAAGCAGCATAAGAAACCTCAAAGGACTTCTTTTTTCGGTTATGTCATAATCTGCATAGACATAGACAGGTCTGTGATGATCATAATATACATATCTTCTTGCGTCCGGAAAATAGGTGCTTCTTACGTGGCGTGAGCTTCTTCCTGAGCCTCCGTGTGAATGGCTGCTGTGATGCGAGCCTCCGTGTGATCCTCCTCCGTGAGAGCCGCCTCCCGATGAATGTGGCATTTATTTTTTACCCCTTTCTTATTTTTTTGCAGCATCTGCGACAGGCTGTTCTGTTTCCACGTTATGTGGTCTGAGCGGTGCTCCGCAGTGTGGGCACTCATGACAAGTGCCGATAACATAGACATTTCCGCAGTATTCGCAGGTGTCCTCTTTTGCATCATTTGCACATTTCACTGCGCTTCGGTAAGCCTTTTTATTCGTGATAAGCGTCTGATATATCTCATAAGCCCCGATACCTGACAAGAGAAGTCCCCATATCACGAACAGCCACTCTACATGACCGTCCATAACGTTTGGCGTAGTTTCATCAAAAGCCGCTGCTATAGCAGAGCTGACATCATAACGGCTGTTGGCGGTAAGATATTTCTGCATAAGATCTTTGAAATCGTCTGCTACATCTACAGTTATGATATTGTCGGTATCATCGCCCTGCATACCCTCCCAGTACCAATCGTTAAAATCAGGGTCGGGAGATGTAGGTTCAGAATAAACCACCAGCCAATGCTCCTCGTCGTCAAATTCCGTCACATACATATCATAGGCAAAGTCCTCTAGCTTTGAATAGCTTCCCTGCCAATCCTCGTTGTTCACTGTCATTACCTCAACAGGTATACCCGTTTCGTCATAGAAATCATCTATTGCGCTTTGCACCATATCGGCATCGTCAATTACCCCTGCACAGTCCACTATCTCACAGCTATAAGAAGGACTTGTATCCATTTTTTGTGGCTTATCATAGCACATGGCAAGAAGCATGATACCAAAGAGCAGGCTGACAGCACTGCCAAGTATACTGAAAAACTTACCTGAAGCGGTCCCCTTGCGAATATCATAGTCAGCATAGACATAGACAGGACGATAGTTCTCATAGTATACGTATCTTCTTGCCCCAGGAAAGCTTGTGTGCTTTATGTGTTTAGCACTCGACCCTCCCGAGCTTGATGAAGAGCTGGAAAAGCCTGAGCCGCTGTGTGACCCTCCGCTGTGAGAGCCTACCCTGATGAATGTGGCATTTTTTTACCCCTTTCCCCTATACAAATCTATAAATCCATCAATACTGCACACGCTCGGCTGTGTAGCCGTCTTTTTCAAGCAGGTCGATTATTCCTCCCTCGCCTGCATAGTGTGCCGCACCAACAACATAGAACACGTTCTTGCCCTGAGACATAAGATCCTCGGCAGCTTTTGCCATGTTCTTGTTTCTGTCATAGAGCATTTGGTTATTATAATCCTCGGCGATCTTTTTGTCCTCCTCGGTATAGCCTGCAAGCTCCTCCTCGTTATCTTCCTCAAGGAAGGTTTCGATATCCCCCGACTTCCATGCGGTATAGAGGTCTTCAAGAGCCTGCTTTTGGCTCTCCTTGGTTTCACCCTCGTAGCTTCTGAACATAAGGTCATAGATATCGTCAGAGAAGTTTATGAGCAGATTCATCTGAAAATCCACCGACTCAACTTCATATATCTCCTTGCCGTCTGCGTGGGCGGTGGTAAGAAGGTAGTTATCAAGACCCTTTTCCGAATCAAAGTCGGCATCCTGAATAAGCAGTGTATCGAGGGTACTGGATATTGCCCACGGTCTATAGACCTCCAAAGCTGAGATATCCATGCCCCAATAGCCGAGATATGTTTGCAGTGCTGAATATGCTTCCTCGGAAATATGCTGGCTGAGCTTTGTGTTATCATTATAAAGCATTTGCTTCATAAGATTTTTCATATACTCGCCGTCCTCGCTTGTGGAGGTTATATCGCACTCCACCGCAAGTATATCAGCATTGTTGTACGCATTCGTTACTGCCTCAGGGAGCGGATAGCACTCGTCTTTCAGTGCATGGAAAGAGCCGAGCATCACCATTGTGTTGCCCTCAGGTGAAGTCACTTTCCACATAGCAGGTGTGATACCGTTTGTCTTTGTATCGTCCGTTACCGCTGATGAACTGTCTGAAACACTGCTGTCAGGTGCAGAAGTGGCAGAAGCTGTACTGCTCGCCTCCCCTGTGGTGGTTGTATCAGCCGTTGTGTCGGCTGTTGTAGTTGTGGCTGCCTTTGAGCTGCTGTCGGTCTGTGAACTGTCAGGCACCTCTCCGCATGAGCAGAGAAGTGCGGTGCACATTGCAGCGACTGTAAAAAGGCTCAATGTTCTATGTATCTTTTTCATGGTTTTATCTCCTGTCTTCATAGTTGTATGTTTCAGTATATCACACATCAAAGAAATTTTCAAGTATGGTTACAATTTTGTAATAGTCAGGCTTTATTCTCTCTTATACGCTTTTCTATCGTTTCCATATCTATGCCGTATTGTTTAAGGATAGTCTGAGCGAAGCTGTTGTCACGGGGCATTCCACGGACTATCTTATACTTTCGCTCTCCTGTTTCATCATCTGCGTCGGCGACAATGTTTGCAAGCTTTGTTCTGAGCGTGCTGTCTTTATTAAGCTCCACGGTCTTGTATGCGATATCCACAAGATGTGTTGCAAAAACTCCTCTCACGCCCATTTTGCAGAATATCCTCAAAAGCTCGCAGGCGACCTCAACACACTCCCTTGGGGTTGTGCTTTGGATAGACTCGTTCATAAGAAGCAGGCTGTTTGCTGTGATAGTGTCGCTTATTTCACGGAACTCTTTTATCTCTGTGGTGAAACGGCTGGTGTCGATACCCGTTTTTTCCTCTTGCGGGAACTGAGTGTAGATATAGTCCACAAGGGATATCTCACAGTATGAAGCAGGCACATAAAGTCCTGTCTGCGCCATTATCTGACACAGACCGACCGCACGGAGAAATGTGGTCTTTCCGCCATTGTTTGCGCCCGTAAGCACATAAAAGCCCTCGCTGTCACCTCCCATGGTGATATCGTTTGTGACAACGGATTTTTTCTCCTTGTGGTCAAGATTATATATCCTGGCTTCACGGAAATAAACAGGGTCAAAGATATCCTTTATGACGGCTTTCCTCTCACCTGCAGGAAGAATTTTCGGACGGCACATTTTAAGCCCCTGATCTTCGCAGGCTTCTATCACAGCCACTGCGCCCATGTAGTATTCAAGCTGATAGTCTATATAGCGCATATCGGCAATGCCTGCTTTCTGATACTCAGCAAGCACCTTGTCTATCATTTTCACAAAAGTATCAGTAAGATCGCTAAGCTCGTCAAAAAGGGTCTTATCCACAGTGTTGATAAGCTTATCGTCAGACACCTCGCTGTCATTATACTTTTTTCTGAGATTTTTCACAACAGCCTTATCGTTGAACTTTGCACCATGGTAAAGTATCCTGTCCACAAGGGACGGTTTTATATCGTAACGCTCTTTTGAAAGCTCTATAATGCCTGCTGAAACAGGAACTAGCCTTTCATCGAGGTTTATGGCAACTGTAACGCTTCGTATGCGGTCATAGAGTGCCTTTTTAAGCTTCTCTATCTCACCCTTCAGGGATATATAATGCTTGTCGCCGTAATGCTCCTCAAAGAACGCAAAAAGCTTTTTTACGCCCTCTGAGCGTATCTTGTCTTTCATTTTTCCATAAAAATCGTGCATTATCTCCATGCACTGTATGTAAGCGTCAAAACCGCTTATGGCATCATCAAGCTGTGAAAAGCTGTCGGGAGTAGTAAGATTATAGATGTTCTTTCTGTCATTTTCCACCATGACGTTTATCACCTTGCGTATGGTGGCAGACAATGACGGAAGCCTTATGAAATCATCAAGAATATCAAGGCGGTAGTTTATTACCTCCTCATCGTCGCAAACCTCACAAAAAAGCCTCATTACACGATACTGGTAATGGGGCGTGATAAAATCAGTCACCTTTTCAAGCTCCAGATTGTCAACAAACGCTCTGGGGAGCTTTTCAAGGGCGGCAGCTCTTTTTTTCATTGCGTTGTGCTTTTCCACAGAGGGATAAAGCAGGTCAGCCACAGGGGCTTTCATATCAAATTCGTCAAGTTTTGAAGCCATTTTCGTTTCCTCACTGGTCTTTGGCAAGGGCTTTCAGGTCTATTATTATGCCCACCTTTGCAAGAGCCTTTGACATAAGCTCTGCACTCAGGGGGTAGATATCAGTTTTTCCACACTCGTGGTCATACTCATATCTGAAAAACTGCACATAATTCTCCTGATAATCCTCAGACGTATAAACTTTTCCCATGATATATTTATTTTTTATGGCATAATAGTTCACAGGCTTGAGCCTGAGAATAGCTTTCGGGTCGGCAGACATTTCCGATGCGAGGGTATCAAAGCCCTCGTCAACGTAGTTTATTTTTCTGCACTTCATATCCTTTATTTTCTTTTTCAGAGGCGGCTCGCTCTGAGCCTGCTTCTTTTTGAACAGTGAAAACATTTTTACACACCAAGCCTCTCAAAAAGCTGTTTGCGGCAATCCTCTTCAAGCTTATCGTTTATAGGTGCGGGGATATACTTTTCGCCAAGCTTACGGCTCATGCAATATGAAATAACATAGTCGCTGACCTTTGGATTTTTTGACAGAAGCGGACCATGGAGATAGGTTGCGATAACGCTTTTTTCCATATATCCCTCGGTACTGCTTTCAAACTCGTTGCCGTTGCCTGAAAGGACTTTTCCGAATGGTGACTTGACGTTGGTGGTCTGTCCGCCATGGTTTTCAAAGCCTATCACCTTGTATTTTTCTCCGTCAAGCTGAGCTTCTATAACGATATTACCGATACATCTGCATCTTTTATCGGTAGACGCCACAGTATAGTAATCAAAAAGCCCCAGACCAGGCACTTTCTCACCGTTTGAGTCCTTATAATACTGACCCATGAGCTGATAGCCGCCGCATATCATCAGGAAAAATGTTCCTGCCTTATAAGCTTCCATGATACTGTCCTTGCAGGAAACGAGGTCATCTGCAAGTATCTGCTGTTCAAAGTCAGCACCGCCGCCAAGATAGATGATATCATACTGGGTGAAATCAGTTTCCTTGTCACCAATAAGATGCTTTGAAACTTCCAGCTCTATGCCACGCATTTTACAGCGGTATGAAAGCACTTCAACGTTGCCGCTGTCGCCATAGAGGTCAAGCATATTAGGATACATATGAAGAATTTTCAGCTTTTCCATTTTACTTTTCCTCCCCGTTTTCTTTCAGGCTCTTATATTTTTTTATTGCGGCTCTTGTTGGCTGAATAGCAGTATAATTGGCTATGGCGAACTTATCACCCTTTGTGGAGAAGAGTGACGCTGTTGCTTCGTCAAGGTCAGGATAAACGAATATCTTGTCAGGGTCATAGCCTGAGCATTTTATTCTTATGGCGATATCATAGGCTCTCGTACCGGAAGTCACAACTCTGTCAACATTATTGAACACAGAGAAGTTTATATCCCATATCCAAGAAACGTCATGGCCGTCTGCAAGGTTATCGTTAAGGACAAAAAGCAGTTCCTTTGAGCCTGCCTGCTCGTTCATCACACGCAGGGTCATATTTGCGCCAACAGGGTTTTTGGCAAGGTTCACAAGGAGGCTTGAGCCGTCAACCTCAAAGCGTTCAAGTCTGCCGTTATTGACCTCGAAATGCTCAAAAGTGTCATGCAATATAGCCTTATCAAAATTATAGAGCTTTGCGGCGGTATAGACAGCCGCCATGTTATACATATAATAGATACTGTTATGAGCGGTCTTATATGTTTCCCCGTCTGCTTCAAAGGACGGAACAGTCAGGTCAACGTTCTTTATCTCCACCTCAGGCTCGATATTGCCGAAACCGCATTTCGGACAATGGAACTTGCCGATATGTGAATACTGATAATAGTCATAGACAAGCTCAGTATCGCAGAAAGGACAGAACTTGCCCTCGCCCACCTCATAAGGCTTATCCGTTGCACCCTGATATCTGTCAACGCTGAAATAGTGGATATTCTTGTTATTAGGGTTAGCAAGTCCAAGTCTTGCCACGTTTGGGTCATCGGCATTGAGAACAACGTTGCCCTCAAATGTTTCAAGGAACTTCTTCACCTTGAGTATGAGTGTTTCCACCTCGCCGTTTCTGTCAAGCTGGTCACGGAAGAAATTCAGCAGAACAAGGGTCTGCAAATTGAGCTTTGAATAGACCACAGGAACGTGTGACTCGTCAGTTTCAAGCACAAGATAATCGGCGTGGACTCTGCCCCTCATATCGCAGTGATTGAGCAAAAGTGAGCATATTCCCGTATCAAGATTGTTGCCCTCCGGGTTTGTGATTATCTTCTTTCCACCGCTTGCAAAAATGTGGCTGAGATAGTTTGTAACAGAGGTCTTGCCGTTGGTGCCTGTGACGGCGACGATAGGGCAATCCACCTTGAAAGCCTTAAGGCAGTCTTTATTTATAGTCCACAGCACAAGCCCGGGAAAGTTGCCTGCGTCCCTGCCAAGCAGGTGCAGTGTTTTAACCATAAGCTTGCCGAAAATAATGGTGAAAGCGTTTTTTAAACTCATTTATGTATCTCCTATTAAAATAAAGTCGTATAAAATAATAATAGACCATAACGCCCATAATGTCAAGCATTTTAGACCTTTGCAAACAAAAAAACTGTAGTGCTACAATAGATATTGGACAAAATTAAGAAAAAAGAAAAGAGAGATAGGCAAAAATCTGATAAAATAAA
>NZ_JBCPGA010000035.1:0-27469 GCF_040914135.1 Ruminococcus sp. RTP21204st1_B2_RTP21204_210225
CTTTATTTTATCAGATTTTTGCCTATCTCTCTTTTCTTTTTTCTTAATTTTGTCCAATATCTATTGTAGCACTACAGGTATGTGTATTATATATTCAAATAACAGTTGAAAAAGGAAAAAATATATGGTATAATGAAATAAGTATAAATTATTTCAGAGCAATATCTGATGTGATTTTTACATAACACTTGGCGACACTCCGCCATACAAAGAGGTTACAAATATGAACAACAAAAATTATGACGTTATTATCGCTGGCTGCGGTGCGGCAGGTCTATATGCAGCACTTAACCTTTCCCGTGATTTAAATGTACTTGTGCTTTCCAAAAGAGAGCTGACCTTGTGTAACTCTTCCCTTGCGCAGGGTGGAATTGCAGGCGTTTATGACAATCCAAAGGACTCGCCTGAATATCACAAACATGATACATTTGTAGCAGGTGGATTTGAAAATGATCCTGAGTCCACTCAGGTCCTTGTTGACGAAGCCTATATTGACATTGGAAAACTCATAGAGCTTGGTGCTGACTTTGATAAGTGTCCTGATGGATCTTATCACCGCACTCTCGAAGGTGGACACGGTATGAACAGGATTTTTCATCATGCTGATACCACAGGTCTGGAGATCGAAACAACTCTACTAAGAAATGTTCAACAGCTAGATAATGTTGAGATACTCGAAAATGCCGTTATGTGCAACGCAAAGAAAACCGAAACAGGTTTTTCCATTCTTGTGCTGACTAATGACAACGAATATACGACATATAATTGCAGATACGCCATTTTTGCAACTGGTGGAATAGGCAGAGTTTACGAATACACTACAAACTCCGCTATCGCAACAGGCGACGGCATAACTATTGCTCATGAGCTTGGAGCAGAGATAAAAAATCTCAGCTATATCCAGTTCCACCCAACAGGCTTTAACAACAAGCACACTCGTGAAACTTTCCTTATATCTGAATCTGTCAGAGGCGAGGGAGCTTATCTTAAAAACTGCAACGGCGAAAGATTTATGCAAAATTATGACGACCGTCTGGAGCTTGCGCCAAGAGATGTTGTTTCTCATGCGATCATGGCTGAAGCCAAGAAAACAGGCTCTGACAAATTCTATCTTGATATCACTCACAAAGACCCTGAGTTTGTCAGAAACAGATTTCCTATGATAAATGAAAAGCTTCTCGAAGCAGGTTATGACATGACCAAGGATATGATACCTATTTTCCCTTGTCATCATTACCTTATGGGCGGCATAAATGTTGATACATATGCAAGAACTAACATTGACAGGCTCTATGCTTGCGGCGAATGTTCACATACAGGTGTTCACGGCAATAACAGACTTGCAAGCAATTCCCTACTTGAAGCTTTGGTATTTTCAAGACGTGCTGCGGCTGACATCAATGAGAAGATAAAATCTGACAGTGGTGACCTTGAAACTTACGATTTCAAGATAGACAATGAAGCCCCTCACATTCCTCAGGGCATAAGAACAGAGATAAGAGATATAATGCAGCGTGCATATTTCGTTATCCCTGATAAGGAGGCTTTGCCACCTGATCTTGAAGAAGTAACAAAGCTAAAAAATTTCCTTTGTGACGGTAATTTCAAAATAGACAGAGATTATGTTGAAGCAAGGTCTCTTACAACTGTCGCTTATATCGTATTAAAGGACGCTATCGAAAAGCTCAAATCCAAAGAAAAAATGGAGGAAAACAAATGAGATTAATGCAGTTTCAGATCGACGATATCATTAAAACAGCTCTGCTGGAGGATATCAACTATATAGACGTTACAACGGATTATCTTGTTGACGAAAATTCAGTTTCAACAGCAAAGTATGTTTCAAAGGACGAAGGCGTTCTTTGTGGAATTGATGTTGCAATGAGAGTTTTTCAGCTTCTTGACAGCAATGTTAAATGTGAGGTATTTATCCATGACGGTGAAAAGGTCAAGAAAGGCGACATTATCGCAAGAATAACAGGCTCAACAAGAGCCTTGCTCAAAGGCGAAAGAACGGCACTGAATATCGTTCAGCATATGTCAGGTGTTGCAACTGCAACAAACAGATGCGTTGAGCTTGTAAAGGGTACAAAGGCGTCTGTTGCGGATACAAGAAAAACGCTCCCAGGTCTTAGAGTTTTGCAGAAATATGCAGTTACAGTAGGCGGTGGAAAAAACCACAGATACAATCTTTCAGATTGCGCAATGCTAAAAGACACTCACCTTGACGCATATGGCAGCATGACAGGCGCAGTAAACGCTCTCAGAGAAAAAATGGGGCATACTGTCAAGATAGAAGTTGAAGTCGGAAACCTTGAAGAACTCAAAGAAGCTCTTACACTTGGCGTTGAGATAATCATGCTTGACAATATGACAAATGAAGATATGGCAAAGGCTGTTGAAATGACAAATGGCAAAGCACTTTTAGAAGCTTCAGGAAACGTGACATCTGAAACAATCCGTGCAATAGCTGAAACGGGCGTTGATATCATTTCTATCGGTGCTATCACACACTCAGTCAAGGCGTTTGACATTTCAATGAAAATGGAAAAGTAAGATAAAACAAAAGCCAACGCCATATTAAGGTGTTGGCTTTTATGCTTAAATGGGGGAAAAATATGCGTTATTACAAAAGATCTCATGTGCATTACAGCAAATCAGCAATGAAAATAATAGCGTTAGTTTTCATGTTGGTTGGCGTGACATTTCTTGCAGTTGGAATAGGTTTTGCAATACACCAAACTCAACTCAAAAACAGATGTACTCTTGAAGTCAATGCTATAATATCAGACATTCTCAGTAAAGATGAACGACATGAGAACGATGACGGACACGTAACATATAGCACAGTTTACACACCAGTGTATTCATATAACGTAGACGGACAGCTCTACACCACTCACAGCAATACATATTCCAGCAACATCAGATACAGAAGAGGACAAACGATCCAGATATTCTGTGACCCTGACGACCCTGAAACGTTTTATGCACCAAATGATACAACCAATACCATATTAACAGTTGTTTTCTGTGGATTAGGCGGGCTGTTTGCGATTATAGCAATAGTGCTTATCATAGTGCTTATACATATAAAGAAAAAACAGAAATCCGGAAAAAATTTTGCAGAAAATGAATTATACGAAGAAAATAATTATCCATACGACGAATAATTCTGAGAGGAGGAATTTTTATGGCAAGCATTATGGACGGTGAAAGACAATTTCACATAAGAACTATCCCTGAAGAAGTGGGCAGATATGTTATTATGCCGGGTGACCCTGGAAGAGTGCCAAAAATAGCGGCACTTCTTGATGACGCAAAGCAGGTGGCTCAAAACAGAGAATACAATGTTTATACAGGCTATCTTGACGGCGAAAAGGTAACTGTGTGCTCGACCGGTATCGGTGGACCATCTGCGGCAATTGCAGTGGAGGAACTGGTAAAGTGCGGCGCAGACACATTTATTCGTATCGGTACAAGCGGAGGAATGGATCTTTCCGTTAGCGGTGGCGACCTTGTTATAGCTTCGGCGGCTGTTCGTGGCGAAGGTACGTCAAAAGAATATCTCCCCGAGGGCTACCCTGCTGTAGCAGATTTCACTGTAACAACTGCCCTTGCAAAAGCTGCGGCTGAACTGTCAGAAGATAAGCTCGGCAAGCGCTATCATGTGGGCGTTGTCCACAGCAAGGACAGCTTTTATGGAGAAGTAGAGCCTGACTCAATGCCTGTGAGCGGCGATATAAATTACCGCTGGGACGCATATTTAAGGTGCGGCTGTATGACTTCCGAAATGGAATGTGCCGCAGTTTTCTCAGTAGGTATCACAAGACACGTCCGCTGTGGAGCTGTTATAACAGCTATATGGAACGTGGAGCGTTCAAAGGCAGACCTTGAAGACAATGTGAGCGACGACACCACAAGAGGTATCCACTGTGCGGTGAACGCTGTGAAAATACTGATAGAACAGGATAAAAAGTGATAAAAAGCCGCTGTGACGTTTATTGTCATAGCGGCTAAAATTATTGTATTCTTATTCCAAGGAGCATTGCAAGCTCCACAGCTTGATTGGCTGAAAAAACAGCGTTTCGGAGTTCTCTGAATGTATCAGAAACGCGAAGTCCACTTACAAGACAAGTAGAAAAATCAACGCCGCCGAGAGCCGTTCTGAAAAATGATGTGCCGAGATATTTACTTCCGCTTGTCTTAAACGCTTTTAAATTGCAGGAAACAAGCTCAGCCGAGGACATATCACTGTTTTTCACCTGGGTTTCAGACAGCTTGCACTTATCAAAAATAGAATATCCGCAGTTTGAGGATTCAAAGGCTACACTTTGAATGGAGCAATCCTTGAACTCTGCGCCAACGAGCTTGCAGGAGCGGAACTCACATCTGCTGAGGTAGGATGAGTCCAGTGATGAATTTGACAGATCGCAGGATATGAACGTCACATCAACGAATGAGGAACGCTCAAAATCGCAATCGGTAAAGGTGCAGTTTTCAAACTTACAGTTTATAAATGACAGGCAGGAGAGATCTTCGCTTTCAAGATATTCTCCGCTAAATTTACAGCCTGAAATATCGCTGTCAGTGCGTTTTGCAGTACGTTTGACTTCGTTAAGGTCGCACAATGGAAGGTCTTGCATCTTATTCACAGCTTTCATCCCAATTGTCAGAAAAATCAAAATCATCTGGAAACTGCTCTGCTATAACTGTCTTTGAAAACTGTGAAGCAGTTTCTATAAGCTCTTTGCCTCTGCCCGTCCATGTGAGCAAGTCTGCATCTATATCAACGGCCTGAAATGCAGTTTCAAGGCTTATTGACCTAAGGTCAGCTGCAATGAACTGCGGTTTTGATATAAAACGCCATATAAACGGCTGAGCACAAATGAACCTTTCGATATATTCAAGGTCTATATTCTTTCTGTATTTTGAGATAAGCTGACCCCTTGTGACTTTAGGTGAATGAAACCTAAACCACATCACTGAGAACGGGTTAAAGCTCTGCACTGCAAATTCGCCTTTGTATTTCTTCATCATATGGTCAACTCGGCTTTCAAGCTCTCCAAATGGCGCACCGCCCTTAAGCTCAATAAGAAGTGGCACTTTGCCGTCAACAGTTTTCAGCACCTCTGACAACAGTGGTATCTTTTCATCACTGTTTTTAAGTTTAAAGGCAGAAAGCTGTTCATATGTGTAATCAAACACCTTGCCCTCAATGCCGCACATTCTCATAAGGTCATTGTCATGGAAAACCACAATGCGGCAATCCTTTGTTAGACGTACATCAAGCTCGATAGAAAGACATTTTTCAACTGCAAGCCTGAATGCGGTAAGAGAATTTTCAGGAACAAGTTCTGAGTGAAGACCTCTGTGAGCAATATATTTGCCAAAATCCATATGGGATACCTCTTTTCGTATTAAAGTCATTTATATTATACTCTCCCAGGCTTAGATTGTCAACTGTATCACGCTGGATAATATATATTTCATTCACAGAAAGTTTAAGAATTATCACACAGTATCATCACAATAATAAGATATAATTAAATTTATGTTATGCAGAGGATTTTCTCTCAAAGGAAAGGACAATTATTATGATAAAGAAAATAGCCGCTGTTACAGCAGCTCTCACAATAGCTATTTGCAGCTTTACTTCATGCAGCAAAAATAACGACAGCTCATCAACCGTATCTTCCACAGTGGATTCTTCTGTTTCAGCTGTTGACAGCACAACTGAAAAACAAACACCTGAGCCGTCCCTTACAATTGACGGCAAGTCCATTGATACTAAGGACTTTATCGTTTGCACCATTGACGGCAAGGATATTGATTTTGATACTTTCAGATACTACTATTATTATACTATAAGCAAGTACACTTCCACTTACGGAGCAACCCTTGACACTATCAAGTCAACTGACGGTGGTTTTAAGCTTCTTATGGAGGACGTTATCACTGCGCTTAAGCAGGAACTTGTTGCACCTGAGCTTGCAGAAGAAAACGGAATTAAGCTTACAGACGATGACAACAAGACAATTGATGAGCAGATAGCTAAAGCAAAAGCAAACTATGATTCTGATGAAGCTTATCTTAATGACATTAAGTCGGCTTACCTCACAGAGGATCTTTACAGGAAAATGCTTGAAACAGCTACTATCTATACTAAAGTAAACGATACTCTTTTTAAGAATAACGGTAAGTATGCAACTAAAAAAGAGGACTTTAAAAAAATAGTCAAGGATACAAGCGAGTATTGCCGTGAGATTCACGTTATGATTCCTTTCTATGCACAGGTAGATCTTGATGACAGTACCGCTGACAGTTATGACAGTATGTCACTTTCAGACAAAGCGAGCGCAAAGCAGTCAGCTTATGCGAAGCTTGATGATGACGGTGTAAAGAAAGCTAAGGAAAAGGCTAAGAAGCTTGCAGAAGAAGTTCTGAAAAAAGCTCAGGACGGAGAAGACTTTGACAAGCTTATTGAAAAGTACGGCTGGGATCTCGGTCTTGAAGATCCTTCAACAGGATATTATTTCAATAAAGATACGACTGGATATCCTGAGGAGCTTGTAAAAGACGCTTTCAAACTAAAAGAAAACGGCATTTCCACTGAACTTACAGAGAATGACACATATGGATATTTCATAATCAAGCGTTTGCCGGTTGATATGGATTATGTAGAACAGAACATAGACGATATGATCTATTCATATGATACACCTGCTATCTCAAAGCTTTACAACGAAAGAATAGACAAAATGGAAGTCAAGTATTGCGACCAGTGGGACAAGATAACTGCGGACAGCATAACCTAATGGGTCATGGTATGATTAAAGAGCCTGAGCAGATCTCAGGCTCTTTTTATGCGTTTTTGTGATTGACGTGAGAGTGAATATCTGATATAATAAAAACTGAGGTGATCTTACGGACAGGCTGAAATTTCAAGATGCTTGCGATAAAATCATAGGCAAAAGCCGCGAACGCAACGGCATCGGAACTCTAGGCGAGAAAACGCTTCATGCTGTTTTGAAAAACTATTTTGAGCCATATGGCGAAAATCAGGAGATACGCATTGGAGGATATGTGGCTGATATCGTAGGCGAGAACGGTGTTATCGAGATACAAACAAGACAGTTCAACAAACTGCTGAAAAAACTTGAAGCCTTTCTTGACTACTGCGACGTGACAGTGGTCTACCCTATCCCTGCGGTCAAATATGTCCGTTGGATAGATACTGAAACAGGAGAGTTGTCAGAAAAGCACAAATCGCCGAGAAAATACACTATCTACGAAGTCATGCCCGAACTGTACAAAATAAAATACACCCTTGATAACCCCCGATTTCATTTGTGCCTTTGTATGCTTGAAACCGAGGAGATAAGATTGCTTAACGGCTGGTCAAAGAACAAAAAGCGTGGATCCTCACGTCATGACAGGATACCAAAGGGACTTATTGACGAGATACACCTTGACTGCCCTGCCGACTTTGATATGTTCCTCCCGAAGGACCTGCCAAAAAAGTTCACTTCTAAAGACTTTGCCTTTAATGCAAAGATATCTCGTGAATATGCACAGGTAACGCTTAATATACTCACATATCTTGAAAGAGTGAAACGTGTGGGCAAACAGGGTGCTAATATACTTTATGAGAAAACTGAATGAGCAAGACTCTTTACATACAGTGCGAAAGGAAGCTGTAAATGAAACTAAAACGAAAAATCAGCAGGATATTATCCATGACGCTGGCAATAATGCTGCTTGTGCCTGCGATGTGTGCAGACGCATTCAATTTTACACCTACATCAGGCTATGACGATGACGGAAAAGCGATACCATTGGAGCTTTACTCTGAAGCGGTCTATATGGTCAATCTTGACAGCGGTGAAGCTATCGTTGACATAAACGGTGAAGACGAGCGTGTGCCTGCTTCCCTAACAAAGATAATGACTGCTGTGGTGCTTCTGGACAAATTCAAAGGTGATGAACAAAAGCTGAAAGATACATACTATTCAGCAGGCTCGGAAGCATTTGATGAACTATATGATACTGGTGCTTCAACAGCTGATATACAACCAGGCGAAGAAGTAAGCTGTTATGATCTCCTGGCGGCACTGCTTATCCCATCCTCATGTGAAGCAGCGAATATAATCGCTTTGAATGTGTCCGATTCCATAACAGAATTTACAGACCTTATGAATGAAAAAGCTGAAAAACTCGGCATGGAAAATACACACTTTTCAAATGCACATGGTCTGTGGGCACAACAGAATTATTCGTCCTGCAAGGATATGGCAACTCTTTGTGAATATGCCATAAGCAAATATCAGGTATTTCGTGATATTGTCTGTCTGCCAAGCTATCATATGGCATCCACCTCTTATCACTCAGATGGTACAGATATTTATAATACAAACCTTATGCTTGACTCAATGACCGATTATTACTACTCCTATGCTAAAGGCATAAAGACAGGCACCCTTGACTCCGCTGGAAGATGTTTAGCTTCATATGCGGAATATGAAGGCACCACATATCTTATTGTGACAATGGGTGCACCAATGGATAAGCTTGAAGAAGATGTGAAGAAGGGCGAGGAAGATCCTGATTCCATATATGGTGGAGATAATGTTTACTACAACCTCCTTGATCACATCAATCTTTACAAATGGGCATTTTCAAGTCTTGTAGCAACGGATTTTGTGGACAAAGACAGCGAAGTCCGTGATGTAAAGGTAAGCTATGGTGACGGCATAGATTATGCAAATCTTAAACCTGCAAATGGTTTTACAAGGCTGTGGCCTGTAGATATATCAGTAAATGATGTGGAAAAGAAAATAACCGTTTATGACAACGTTGTTGCACCTGTTGAAGTTGGCGATGTGCTTGGTAAAATGGAACTTGTCTACAAAGGTGAAGTGCTTGCAACTATAGATCTAGTTTCCACAACTAAAGTAGAACGTTCCCAAGTCAAAGCGAAGGTTAAAATAGCTAAGTCATACTTTGAATCGTCTGTTTTCAAGGTCACATTAACAATACTTATTGCACTTATAGTAATATACTCTGTGATACATATTGCAAAAATACAGAAAAAATACATGAAATAAAATAAGCGGTCTGCTCACTATGAATTGTGAACAGGCCGCTCTTTTGCGTTTACTGATCTTTATTTTCGTTGTGATCGTCAACTATTTCTGGATCATCCTCTCTGTTGACCTCATTTACCTCATCAGCACTTGGAATGACCATGGCGTCAAGCTGTTCAGGTGTAAGCGGAATACGCTTTTCATTTTTCTTATACAAATGCTCAACATCCTCCATATAATAGTCGGTATCTACAGGGAGCTTCTTCTTTCTTAATCGCTGAACAACGCTCTCTCGTGTAAAAGTATAAAGCAATGCAAAAGTCGGAACTGCAATGACCATACCTATGAACCCAAACAAATTTCCAAAGAAGAACAGTGATACCAGCACCCAAAAACCAGTAAGCCCAGTAGAATCACCAAGTATCTTAGGACCAAGGATATTGCCGTCAAACTGCTGTAAAATAACTATGAAAATAAGAAGTATAATGGCTTTTTTAGGATCAATAAACAGCATAAGTGCAGTTGATGGTATCGCACCGATTATCGGTCCAAAAAATGGGATAATATTAGTTACACCCACAAGAACACTTATCATGATGTTGTAAGGCATATTCATGATAGTCAGACCTATAAAGCAAAGAACTCCGATTATTGCCGAGTCAATGATCTTTCCGCTCAAAAAACCTGCAAAAACTTTATTTGTTTCAGTGCAAACTCTCATGATCTTCTCACATGTAGACTTTTTTGTGTTTGCAATGATTATCTTCTTAGCCTGAGCAAGAAGCTTTTCCTTGCTGCAAAGCATATAGATAGAAACGATAAATCCAAATACAAAGTTTTTAAGAACATTGATAACGCCCCATGCACCCGAAAGAATATTTTCAAACATCGGCTGTACCTTCTCGATAACGGTTCCCAAATCAGTTGAAAAAGCTTTGAGCTTCTCCGTAGCCATTGTTTCGATATCAGGATAGTTTTTAAACAGCTTATTTATCCAACCCTGCACTTTAACAACGATGTTAGATGCATTGTTAAAAATATCAATTATGGAATTTATAAGTTCTGGAACAACAACATAAGTAAGTCCAACAACTATCCCCAGAAAAACAAGTGACGCTACAGTTACTGAGCAGGCTCTGGTAAGCTTTTTCTTAGCTGGATTTTTTACCACTTTATTTCTGAACAGCTTTTCAAAATTCACCATTATAGGATTTATAAGAAATGCGATCACAAGACCAACTATAACAGGCGTAAGTGCAGAAACAAGTGTGGAAATAAGCTTTAAGATCGTATTAAATTTAAATACAGCCACTACCAAAAGCACATTTATAGCAATAACGATAACTGCATAAAATGCAATTGTGGTGTATTTCTTATTAGTTTGTACTTTCATATATTTTCCTTTCTCAATTACCTTAACTATTACTTTATTATACACTACATTATTTATAAATGCAAGGAATATTGAAAATTTAAAATTATTTATTTTGGTATAAATCCAAATCGCAAAAGAATATTTACACAATAGCAATAATATTTACATTTTCTGATATTGACATTTTAGAAACATAGGAATATAATAAAACTAAAGTTAATACGATAAATCCTATGAGCAAAAGTAAGTAGTTTGATGCAAAAGGTCACAGAGAGTCAGCGGTAGGTGTGAGCTGATACATTTTCTTCAGATGAATGGATTTGTGAGGAGCGGTGTGAAAGTTTTTACGAGTATCACTCGCCGTGATTCCTGCGTTAAAGGACAGGATATTGATTTCTGCCAGTCAGAATGCGTATCTGTGAGCCGATAATTTATTATCGGGAAATTGGGTGGCACCACGGTTCTATCGTCCCATAACTAGATGTTATGTGTGATGACAGGACTTTTTTTATTGTCAATTTTACGACAAAAAAGCATTTAGGAGGAATATTTATGCTGTACCCTGCTATTGAACAAGTAAAGGAACTTTTTGAAAACTACAAGACTGTGCCTGTATTCTATGAGCTTCTCATGGATTCATGTACGCCAATACAACTTTTTAACTGTCTGCACGAGGCGTATGATGATTGTTTCATTCTTGAATCTGTAGATAATAAAGACCAGTGGGGCAGATATTCATATGTGGGCATTGATCCTAAATGCGAATATATTCTTGACAAGCACATTGTTACTGTTAAGGAGAAAGGCAAGGCTGATGAAACGGTAAAAGTCGATGATCCTATCGCTTTCTTTTCTGAGATAATCGAGGGCCACAAGTCACCGAGATTTAATAATTATCCAAAGCTCACAGGTGGTCTAATAGGATTTTTCGCTTATGATATGATAAGATACTTTGAGAAAACACTGTGCAACCCACCTGAGGACGATCTTAAGCTTCCTGACGCTGACCTGCACCTTTTTGAAAAGATCGTTGCTTACGATCACCTTTCAAACAAGGCTGTAATAATCCTCAACATCAATAAGAGCGATGATCTTGAAACTAAATACAAAGAATGTGAAAAGATATGCAACGAAGTAGTTGAAACTCTTAGAAATTACAAGCCTGTTATGAAAACTCCAAAGACAATGGAGGACAACATCACAGTAAAATCCAACATCACAAAGGAACATTATCTTGCAAACGTTGAAAAGGCTAAGGAATACATCAAAGAGGGCGACATCTTCCAGATAGTTCCGTCACAGAGATTTGAGATAGACAATCCGCCTGACAGCTTTGACGTTTACAGAATGCTCCGCTCCACTAATCCGTCACCTTACCTTTACTACTTTAAGCACAATGATTATGCTGTTGCAGGCGCTTCACCTGAAATGCTGGTATCAGTAGAAAACAGAACGGTAGTAACAAGACCAATTGCAGGCACTATCAAGCGTGGAGCGACCTACGACGAAGATATCCGCAATGAACAACAGCTTCTCAACGATCCAAAGGAAAGAGCTGAACACACAATGCTCGTTGACCTTGGAAGAAACGACATAGGAAAGGTTTCTGAGTTCGGCTCCGTAACTGTTACAGACATGATGATAGTTGAAAGATATTCAAAGGTTATGCACCTTGTATCTAATGTAAAGGGTACACTGAGAGAAGATAAGAAACCTCTTGACGCACTTATGGCAGTTCTTCCTGCTGGCACTCTTTCAGGCGCACCGAAGGTAAGAGCAATGGAGATAATCGACGAGCTTGAAACAACAAAAAGAGACCTTTATGGCGGAACAGTTGGTTATCTTGCATTTGACGGTTCGCTGGATACTTGTATCGCTATAAGAACAGTGCTTTTCAAAAATAACAAGGCTTATATCCAAGCAGGAGGCGGAGTTGTCGCTGACTCTGTTCCTGAGAACGAATATCAGGAGTCATGCAACAAGGCAATGGCTGTTATAAATGCAATAAAAGAAGCAAGCAAATTATAATTTAAAAGGAGTTAATAACATGAGCAATAATATTATTCTTACAGGCGATAGACCAACTGGATCACTTCATCTTGGTCATTATGTAGGTTCTCTCAGAAAAAGAGTTGAACTTCAAAACACAGGAAAATTTGATCAGTTCGTTATGATAGCCGATCTTCAGGCACTTACAGATAACGCTGACAATCCTGAGAAGATAAGACAAAACATTCTCGAGGTAATGCTTGACTATCTTGCTGTAGGACTTGAGCCTGACAAAACAACATTCTTCGTTCAGTCACATATCCCAGCACTTTACGAGCTTCCAATGTACTATTCAAACCTCGTTACAATGTCAAGACTTGAAAGAAACCCTACTATCAAGTCTGAGATAAAAATGAGAAACTTTGAAAGAAACCTTCCTGTTGGCTTTATGACATATCCTATCAGCCAGGCAGCAGACATCACAGCATTCAAGGCTAAGTATGTTCCTGTTGGAGAAGATCAGCTTCCAATGCTTGAACAGGCAAGAGAGATAGTAAACAGCTTCAACAGAATTTATAAGTGCGATATACTTGTTGAGCCTGAGGCTGTTCTCCCAGACAACGCAAGCTGCAACAGACTTGTTGGTACAGACGGCAACACAAAGATGAGCAAATCTCTTGGCAACTGCATTTACCTTAAAGACGATGAAAAAACTCTGAAAAACAAGATAATGTCAATGTACACTGACCCTACACACATCAATGTAAGCGACCCCGGTCACACAGAGGGCAATCCGGTATTTATCTATCTTGACGCATTCAGCAAGGATGAAGATTTTGCTAAATACTTCCCTGACTATAAGAACCTCGCAGAGATGAAAGAACATTATGAGCGTGGCGGCCTTGGCGATATGAAATGTAAGAAGTTTCTTAACAACGTTATGCAAGAATTTCTCGCACCTATCAGAGCAAGACGAGAGGAATATGAGAAAGACAAAGAGCAGCTCATAGAGATACTTAAAAAAGGCACACAACGTGCAATAGAGGTTTCAAACGAAACTGTTTCAGAAATAAGGAATGCTATCGGCATAAACTACTTCAACGACAAAACTTTCATTGATAAGTTTGTACTGTAAAGGAAGATTACTATGATTTTACTTATTGACAACTATGACAGCTTTACCTACAATCTTTATCAGGCTGTAGGCGTACTCACAAAAGACATTACAGTAGCAAGAAATGATGAGATAACCATAGATGAGATCGAAAAAATGTCACCTGCGGCTATCATCATCTCCCCTGGTCCTGGTTATCCAAAGGACGCAGGAATTTCCGAAGAGGTCATAAAGACATTCAGTGGCAGGATCCCTATACTTGGCGTTTGTCTAGGACACCAGGCGATAGCCGAAGCATTCGGTGGAAAGATAGTTCATGCAAAGCAGCAGCTTCACGGCAAGCAGACAGATATCAATCTTAACACTGCAAACCCACTTTTCAGCGGTCTGAAAAGCACAATAAAAGCCGCAAGATATCACTCACTTGTTGTTGACAGTATTTCACTTCCTACCTGCCTGTCTGTTATTGCAACTGACGATAAAGCTCAGATAATGGCAATAAGACACAGAGAACACCCAACCTATGGCGTTCAGTTCCACCCTGAGTCAGTTCTCACTGGCGAAGTTGGAAACATGATAATCGAAAACTTCCTGAACGATATCGCAGGCATAAAGACCACAAAAACAAAGTCTGCAGCTCTTCCTGACAGCGAAAGAGTTGAGCTTAAAAAGTATCTCAAAATAGTATGTGATGGAAAGTCACTAACTGAGGACGAAGCTTATAAAGCAATGGATATCATCATGAGCGACAGAGCTTCTAATGCTCAGATCGCCTGCCTGCTCACAGCTCTGAGAATGAAAGGTGAGACTATTGACGAGATAACAGGCTTTGCAAAGGTAATGAGAGAAAAAATGTCAAAAGTCAATGTCAAGGGTACTCTTGATATAGTTGGCACAGGTGGAGATCTTTCAAACAGCTTCAACATTTCCACAACCTCTTCATTCGTAATTGCGGCAGCAGGACAGAAAGTCGCAAAACACGGCAACAGAAGCGTTTCTTCAAAGAGCGGTGCGGCTGATGTTCTCGAGGCTCTTGGAGTTAAAATTCAGTCAACACATGAGCAGGCTGAAAAGTCCCTTGACGAGATCGGTCTTTCATTCCTGTTTGCACAGTCATATCACTCAGCAATGAGATTTGTAGGACCTACAAGAGCGCAGATAGGTGTAAGAACTGTTTTCAACATTCTCGGACCTCTCGCAAATCCTGCAAAAGCAGACTTCATGATACTTGGCACATATGATCCTGATCTGCTTGAACCAATGGCTAAGGTGCTTATGAACCTAGGCATAAAAAGAGCAATGCTCGTTTACGGCAACGACAGACTTGACGAAGTTTCTATATCAGCTCCTACAACTATCTGCGAGATAAATGGTGGAAAGATTATCAAGTATGAGATAAAGCCTGAGGACTTCGGTCTTAAAAGAGGAAAGCTTTCTGACATCGTTGGCGAGGACGGAAAGGGCAACGCAGCTATCACAAGAGGTATACTTGAGGGCACAATCAAGGGTGCAAAGAGAGATATTGTTCTTCTCAACTCAGGCTGTGCACTTTATATCTGCGGCAAATGTGACAGCATCGAAGAGGGCGTAAAGACTGCAGCTGAAATGATAGACAGCGGAAAGGCTCTTAAAAAGCTTGAAGAACTTGTTGAACTTACTAACAGAGGATAAAAATGATACTTGACAATATCTGCGACAAAAGAAAAGAACAGCTTGAAAGAGATATATCAAAAGTTTCAAGACAGGATATAAAAGCTATGTCAGCCCAAAAGGAATACCAAACTGTCTCCTTTTCAAAGGCTGTAAAGCGTGATACCCTTTCAGTCATAAGCGAGGTAAAGAAAGCTTCTCCGTCAAAGGGACTTATCTGCCCTGATTTTGACCCAGTGAAAACTGCCAGCGAATATGAGAAAAACGGTGCGAACGCTATTTCCTGTCTCACTGAAGAGCACTATTTTCAAGGCTCTGCGGAATATCTCAAAGCTATAAGAGCGGCTGTAAAGCTGCCGATACTCCGCAAGGATTTTATCATCGACGAATATCAGCTCTACGAGGCAAGAGCCTTAGGTGCTGATGCAGTGCTGCTTATCTCGGCTATACTCAGCGAGGGTCAGATGAAAGAATATTCTGACATTGCACACGAGCTTGGACTTGAATGTCTTGTAGAAGTGCACAATGAGGAAGAGTATAAAAAGACGCTTGGTTTTAAGCCTGATATGCTTGGCATAAACAACAGAAATCTTTACACTTTTGACGTTGACCTTGAAACCACGGGCAGGCTCAGCAGCATAATAGGCGACCATGCAGTGCTTGTTTCAGAGAGCGGTATAAAAACAAATGCCGATATGAAAAAGGTACGCAGTCTTGGTGCAGACGCTGTGCTTATAGGTGAAACGCTTATGAGAAGCGGCAATATCGGTACAACTCTCCATGAACTGAGAGAGGGCGTATAAATGACAAAAATCAAGATATGTGGTATGCGCCGTGTGGACGATATTCTTTATGTGAACACATACCACCCTGATTATGCAGGCTTTATACTGTCGGAGGGCTTTACACGCACGGTAGACATTGACACATTCTACGATCTTGAACTTCTTCTTAATAAGGAAATCAAACGAGTGGGCGTTTTTGTAAACGAGCCTATAGAGAATATTCTGAAAAGCTTTGCACAGAAGCTTGATGTTATCCAGCTTCACGGTGAGGAAAACGCAGAGTATATTGATAAGCTCCGTGAAAACTGCGACTGTGAGATATGGAAAGCCGTTCGTGTGAAATGTGCTGATGATATTGCAAAAGCTGACGCACTTCCCGCCCACAAACTGCTTATAGACAGCTTTTCAGCAGGCAGCTACGGTGGAACAGGCAAGCGTGTTGACCTTGATGTGTTCTCCAATGTGAGTATTTCAAAGCCTTTCTTACTTGCAGGTGGACTGAACGAGGATAACATCTGCTCTGCTATGGAAAAGGTACAACCTTACGGCGTTGACTTTTCAAGTTCAGTGGAAACCGATGGCTTCAAGGACGAAAACAAGATAAAAAGGATAGTTGAAACTATCAGAAATAATACCGAAAGAAGGATATAAATGAGTAAAATTGGACGATTTGGCGAATTTGGCGGACAATATATTCCTGAAACTGTCATGACTGCTGTTCACGAGCTTGAAAAAGCTTACGATAAATACAAAGACGATCCTGAGTTCAACAAAGAGCTTCAGGAGCTTTACCACAATTATGCAGGCAGACCGTCAATGCTTTATTATGCAGAAAAGATGACCAAAGATCTTGGCGGAGCTAAAATATACATCAAACGTGAGGATCTTAACCACACAGGTTCTCACAAAATAAACAACGTTCTGGGTCAGATACTTTTGGCAAAGAAAATGGGCAAGAAGCGCATAATCGCTGAGACTGGTGCAGGTCAGCACGGCGTTGCCACTGCTACAGTATGTGCTCTTATGGGTCTTGAATGCGAGGTCTATATGGGCGAAACAGATATGAAAAGACAATCCCTTAACGTTTACAGAATGAATCTTCTTGGAGCAAAGGTAACAGGCGTTGCAAGCGGTACTGCTACACTGAAAGACGCTATCAATGAAGCTTTCAGAGATTGGGTATCAAACATCGACACAACTTTCTACTGCATAGGCTCTGTAATGGGACCTCACCCTTATCCTACAATGGTTAGGGATTTTCAGAAAGTTATCAGCGCTGAGATAAAGGCACAGCTTATGGAAAAGGAAGGCAGACTACCTGATTGCGTTGTTGCCTGCGTAGGCGGTGGCTCAAACGCTATGGGTGCATTCTACAACTTTATCGAAGACAAGTCAGTCAAGCTTGTTGGTGCAGAAGCAGCAGGCAGAGGCATTGACACACCTGACCATGCGGCTACAGTTGCAAAAGGCTCACTTGGTATATTCCACGGCATGAAATCGCTTTTCTTGCAGAACGAATATGGTCAGATCGACCCTGTTTACTCAATTTCCGCAGGTCTTGACTACCCAGGTATCGGACCTGAGCACGCATATCTTAACTCTATAGGCAGAGCGCAGTATGTTGACATAACCGATGAAGAAGCAGTTTGTGCTTTTGAGTACCTTTCAAGAACAGAGGGTATAATCCCTGCTATCGAGTCATCACACGCAGTTGCCGCTGCGCTTAAGATTGCTCCTACAATGGATAAGGACTCAATACTTGTCATCAACCTTTCAGGCAGAGGCGACAAGGACGTATACTCAATAGCAAGATACAGGGAGGTCGAGCTCAATGAAGAATAGGATAGACGCTTGTTTTGAAAAGCTTAAAGCAGAAAACAAAAAGGCGCTTGTGACATTTATCACCGCAGGCGATCCTGATATGGATACAACAGAAAAGTGCGTTCTTGAAATGTATAAAAATGGTTCTGACATTATCGAGATCGGAGTGCCGTTCTCTGACCCTATCGCAGAGGGTGCAACTATTCAGAAAGCTTCTCTGCGTTCTCTGAGCGGCGGAACGAATCTTGACAAGATATTTGACCTTGTAAGAAAACTCCGCACACAGACTGACAAGCCTATGCTTCTGATGATGTATATAAACACTATCTTCAAGTTCGGTACAGCAAAGTTCTTTGAGCTTTGCAAAGAAACTCAGATAGACGGTGTTATCGTTCCTGATATGCCTTTCGAGGAACGTGAAGAGCTTCAGGGCGAAGCTGAGAAAAATGGTATCTACACTATCTTCCTCGTTGCACCGACTTCACACGAGCGTGTAAAAATGATAGCAGAAAAGTCAAAGGGCTTTTTGTATGTTGTATCTTCACTGGGCGTTACTGGTATGCGTTCAGAGATAACCACTGATTTTAACGAGCTGCTTGCACCTATCCGAAACAACGATCACTGCCCTTGCTGCATAGGTTTCGGAATTTCAAATCCTGAGCAGGCAAAGAAAATGTCCCAGTACGCTGACGGCGTTATCATGGGAAGTGCTGTTGTCAAGATAGTTGAGGAACACGGCAAAGACGCTCCTGAATATGTTGGCAAGTTTATCAAGTCTGTTCGTAAGGGTATGGACAGCTAAATATAACAAAGCAAGGCTCTGAGCAAAAACTCAGAGCCTTATTTTTATGCAAAAAAACAAGACCCCGATTTTATCGAGGTCTTGCAAAATATTCTTATGAATTTTTCTTATTGAATGCAACAACAGCGTCGTTGATAGTCTTAAGCTCGGCGTCAACAGTTGCGGAGTATGATTCTCTCAGCTCTGTCCATGAGAACTGTTTGCCATTATCGTCAGCCTTGTTTGTGTATTCATAAAGCTTTCTTGTTACGCAGTTGCCGTCCTCATTTGCGTTGTCGTCAGACATTGTGGAAGAAATTCCGTAGCCGTAGTCAAACACCTGATTGTACTCAGAAGATGAGCAATCAACGATCACCTGATACATATCCTCTGTCCAGTTAGGGTTAGCGTTGAGGAATTTCTCCTTGCCGTTTTCCTTATATGTTTCATCTGTGTTAGCCATTCTGCAGCACTCATACCAGCACTTTACAGCCTCTTTAGCTGTTGAACCTCTTACCCACATATATGCCGTCATATCAGATGTCATGTACTTTTCATCAGTGTTAGGATCAGACGGAACAGGGACCACTCTCCAAGTGTCAGCGTCAGAAGGTCCGTTATTTCCTGTCATAGCCCATGAACCCATGCAGTAGAACAGCAGATTGCCGTCTTTAAGCGCCTGCTTAGCATTGCCAAGCCAGTTGCCGTTTACAAGGTTGTTCTTACCTACCTGATAAAGCAGATCTTCTGCTCTTTCGATATCAGGGTCATTTATATTGTTTGTGAACTTCTCTCCGTCATAGTTTACCATTGTTTTACCAGTCTGCTGAATGACCTGTGTCTGGAACCAACCATTAATACCAAATCTCTCAACATCAGCAGGAGCATTTGAAACAAACTCCGACATCATGTCATACCAGTTATCCCAATTCCACTCGTTGTTCTGATAAAGCTCATATGGATCGTCAAGACCCTCAGCATCAATAACGTCCTGATCGTACATCATAAGCGTGCCGACTGTGAAGCTTATAGGAGCAACATAATGCTTGCCGCCCATAACGAACTTGTCAGCCGCTGTTTTCACATCAGCCCACAGCGGATCGTCAAAGTTCACAATATCGTCAACAGGCTGATACATATCCTTAAGCACCTGTGCAGGGAAAGCCATCCACTCATACTTGAAGATATCAGGTACATTCTGCTGAGCCATGATAGCACTAGCGAGCTGGTCAAATTTTTCGCTATCAGTTACTCTTGTGTACTCTACTTTACCACCCTTGTTGTTGAAAAGAGTCATCTCAACGGACTTATCCTCGCCCTTTTTCTCGTCAGGGTTAAGGTCATATGTACCCATCCAACGGATAGTTTTCTGAGCGTCGTCAGGGATAGCCTCTATTTCCTGTGTGTCCTCAACTTTAACTTTCTTTACTGTTGATACCTTTGAACTGCTGTCGCCTGTGGAGCCACAACCTGCAACTGCAAAAACAGATGTAAGCGCTACTGCCAATGCAAGAATCTTCTTGATCTTCATAAAATAATTGACCTCCAAATCAAATGATTTTCTGTCTTAATAACCAATGTCACACTACAATTATAAAACCTAATGTCCTTTAAGTCAATTCTCATTTTATACAAAGACATTCAAGCCATTTGTATAATTTGAACATTTCAAAAGTAATAAATATTAAAATATTAAACCTCGAGAGGTACTTGAAAAAAAGAGAGAAATGTAGTATAATATGTTTTGCATAATAATCATCACAAAAACGGAGATAAATAAATGAAGAAAATAGAAATTTTCACTGACGGTGCTTGTTCAGGCAATCCCGGTCCTGGAGGATACGGTGCGATACTAAGATACAAAGGCACATCAAAAGAGCTTTGGGGCGGCGACCCTTCAACTACCAATAACCGCATGGAGCTAACCGCTGTTATCACTGCCCTTTCAGCACTGAAAGAGCCATGTGAGGTAGAGCTTTACAGCGACTCAAAGTATATAATTGATGCTGTTACAAAAGGCTGGGCAAAAAAATGGCGTGCAAACAACTGGGTGAAATCGGACAAGAAAAAGGCTCTAAACAGTGATCTGTGGGAAAAGCTTCTTGATCTGCTGGAGGTGCATAAGGTCAATTTCAACTGGGTAAAAGGCCATGCAGGACATCCGGAAAACGAACGTTGTGACGAACTTGCAGTCATGGGCTCAAAGAAATTCAGTAGAAGTTAAATTTCTGTTAAATTAACGAAATCACTTGCATTTTGTAGTAAATAAGTATATAATAAAATAGTAAATCTATATATGAAAGGTATGATTTAATTGGAAAAGAGATTTGTCTATGCAGATAACTCAGCTACGACTAGAGTATCTCAGAAAGCTCTTGACGCCGCTCTGCCTTATTTCACTGAGCTATACGGAAATCCGTCAAGTATATATTCTTTGGGAATGGAATGCGCAAAAGCCGTTCTTAAAGCAAGAGAACAGGTCGCAAACGCTCTTGGTGCGAAGGTCAACGAGATCTATTTCACTGCTGGCGGCTCTGAGTCTGACAACTGGGCTATAAGAGGCTGTGCACAGCTTGGAGAAAAAAAGGGCAAGAAGCATATCATCACAACTGCTTTTGAACATCATGCAGTTCTGCACACTTGTCAGTATCTCGAAAAGCTTGGCTTTGAGGTAACATATCTTCCTGTAGGTGACAAGGGTCTTGTTACTGCACAACAGGTCGAGGACGCTATCCGTGATGATACCTGCCTTGTTACAATAATGACAGCTAACAACGAGATCGGTACTATACAGCCTATCGCTGAGATCGGTGAAGTTTGCCACAAGCATGGCGTATGGTTCCATACTGACGCTGTTCAAGCTGTGGGAAATATTGATATCAATGTTAAAGATATGAACATTGATATGCTCTCACTTTCAGGACATAAGCTCCACGCTCCAAAGGGTGTTGGCGCGCTTTATGTAAAAACAGGCATTAACCTTCCAAACCTTATCTACGGTGGAGCACAGGAGAGAAATAAGCGTGCAGGTACCGAGAACGTACCTTCTATCGTGGCTCTCGGCGTTGCTATCACTGATGCTGTAAAGGATATCCCTGCAAAGAACGAGCGTGTAAGAAAAATGAGAGATAGACTTATCGAGGGTCTGCTCAAGATACCTGAGTCAAGACTTAATGGTGACACAGAACACAGACTTGCAGGAAATGTAAACATATCTGTTCGAGGAGTAGAGGGCGAGAGCCTGCTTCTTTCACTTGATCTTCAGGGCGTTGCAGCTTCATCAGGTTCAGCCTGCACAAGCGGATCACTTGACCCGTCACACGTTCTGCTTTCACTTGGTCTGCCACATGAAGTAGCACATGGCTCACTCAGACTTTCTATCAATGACGAGAACACAGAGGAAGATGTTGATTATATTCTTGAGGTTCTTCCACCAATCGTAAAGCACCTGAGAAGTATGTCACCACTTTGGGAAAGAATTTGCAGAACTGAGAATATTCACGACTATACACTTGATTAGGAGGAATAAAAAATGATATACAGCGAAAAGGTAATGGATCATTTCGCGCATCCGAGAAATGTCGGCGAGATTGAAGATGCTGACGGTGTCGGCGAGGTAGGAAACGCCAAGTGCGGAGATATAATGAAAATGTACATCAAGGTCAATGACGGCGTTATAACTGACGTTAAGTTCAAGACTTTTGGTTGCGGTGCGGCTGTTGCTACATCTTCTATCGCTACAGAAATGATAAAAGGTAAAAAGCTTGAAGACGCTTTGAAACTTACAAACAAGGCGGTTGTTGAAGCTCTTGACGGTCTTCCACCAGCAAAGCTTCACTGCTCTGTTCTTGCCGAAGAGGCTATGAAGGCTGCGGTTTCTGACTACTATAAAAGACAGGGTATCGATCCAACTCCGTTCGTAGGTAAGCAGTCTGCTCCTGATTGTGAGAACTGCAATGGCTGATAAAGTTCTTGTGGCAATGAGCGGCGGCGTTGACAGCTCTGTTTCGGTCAAGCTCCTTCTTGATGAGGGTTATGACGTGGCAGGGGCTACCATGCGGCTCTACAGCAATGAGGACATCGGTCTGGATAAAACAAGAACGTGCTGTTCTCTCAATGATGTAGAGGACGCACGTTTTGTTGCTTTTAAACTAGGCATTGATTTCCATGTATTCAATTTTTCTGATGATTTTAAGCACTATGTTATAGACAATTTTGTTGATACATATCTGGCAGGCGGCACGCCTAATCCGTGTATCGAGTGCAACAAACATCTGAAATTCGCAAAATTCTATGAGCGTGCAAAGCTACTGGGTTTTGACCATATCGCTACGGGGCATTACGCTACCAGAGAGTTTGACGAAAAGTCAGGCAGGTGGCTTCTGAAACGCTCACCTGACAGGTCAAAGGATCAAAGTTATGTGCTTTACAGTATGACGCAGGAACAGCTTGCTCACACTCTCTTCCCCGTTGGCGAGATGCACAAGGACAAGATCCGTGATATCGCAGAAGAAAACAAGCTTATAAATGCAGACAAGCCTGACTCTCAGGACATCTGCTTTATCCCTGACGGTGATTACGCAGGCTTTATCACAAAACGCTGCGGTGAACAGCAGTCGGGAGATATCGTTCTTTCTGACGGCACAAAGCTTGGTAAACACAAAGGTCTGATACACTATACTATTGGACAGCGAAAGGGCGTAGGCATTTCATATAGCGAACCGCTTTTCGTTGTTACAAAAGATATGGAACATAACAGGCTTATTATGGGAAAGGCTGATGAAGTATACAGTGACAGCCTTGCGGCAGGAGATGTGAACTTTATTCCGTTTGACACCCTCACAGAGCCTATAACCTGCACTGCTCAGACACGTTATCATCAAAAGGACGCTGAATGTACAGTTTCACCAATGAATGATGGCAAGGTACTCGTGACTTTTAAAGAACCTCATAAAGCTATCTCAAAGGGACAGGCAGTGGTTTTCTATGACGGTGAATACGTTATCGGAGGCGGAACTATATTATAAAAAAAAGCCCCACGGATCCATTTTCCGTGGGGCATCGTATTTTTAATTACCTGCTTTTTTATGAAGAGAACGAAATTCTGCAGGGGAAAGCATTTCATGCTTTTTGAACACCGCACAAAAATAACTGCAATCGTTATAACCTACCTCCGCAGCGATTTCATTGATGTTAAGCTTATCCTCCAATAAAAGCAGCTTTGCCTGCTGTATACGCTTTCTTGCTAGATACTCAAAAGGTCTTAGACTAAGACACTCCTTGAAAAGTCTGCAAAGATACTGCGGTGAAAGGTCAATAAGATCAGCAAGCTCCACAAGTGTAAGTTCTTTTCTGAAATTCTTATCAATATAATCAATTACAGGCTGCAGCTGATTGAGTTTTTGTCCGTCCTGACTACCATTTTGTAGGTTTACGACTCTGTGTAGCTCAATAAGAAACTGATATAGATATGCCGAACACTGGTGACCACAGTAGTAGTAATTAGTCTTCATAAGATAAAGTATCTTCTTAAATATGGCATCAACAGCATTGATATCATTTATGTGAAACACTTTAGCCTTCTCAAGCTTGATATGCTTGAGAATTTCAATTGCTTCCCTGCCCTCAAAGGTTATCCAGTGGGTTTCCCATATATCACCAACAGGATAATACTCATGCGGCACAGAAGGCGGGAGATAAAATGCGTCCCCCGGCTTTATATCATACTCATGACCATCAAATATAATGTGACCCTGACCACGAGTGCAGTATATTATCTGATGATTAGGATAGCCATCTTCTCTTACAAAATGAAATTCTCTATCTCTCGCACCGATTCCAAGCACATACAAAGGCAGGCTCGTTTCATCGCTGAGGACAGGGTAATAATAGTCAGTCATAATAAATCTCGCTTTCCAAACTGATTTCATATTCTTTTATTATATATTATCACAACACACTAAAAAAGTCAAGAAATTTCAAAAAAATATGTTGTACAATTGTCCTGAATGTGGTACAATATATTATATAATAAGGTTAATATACTCATATAGGAGATGATAAGATGTTAAAACAATTAACGGCTTTTTTCACGGCAACCGTTATGGCATGTGCCACACCTCTTGCCTGTAACGCTGAAGTTATAAAGCATGAAGTAAATGTTCCGCCTAATATACTTGTGCTTGGGGATTCAATCGCCGCTGGCTATGGTCTGGAAGGCTACAGTGAAAACAGATATTCTTGTGCGTCTTATGCAAATCTTCTTCACGACCAGTATGACGCTGAGCTTAAAAACGCTGGCGGCTGTAAGCTTGTGAACTCTGCTGTTGTGGGCGACACTTCACAACAGCTTCTTGACCGCATTAATTCAGGCGAATTTGACGCTGACCTTGCAGACAGCGACGCTGTTATTATATCCATAGGTGGCAATGACATTCTTGGTCTTTTCATAGATTTTTTGATGAACGATCTGGGCATTACTTCTAAAAGCACATTGTCTGATTTGATGGATAAAACCAAGGATATTATTGGCATTGCAATGGATATGAAGGATATGTCTGATGATATGGATAAGGCGCTGAAAAATTTTACGAGCACTCTAGATGATATAATTAACGCTGTTGAAGCTAAAAGTAAGGGTGAAATAATTGTTCAGACACTATATGACCCGCTGGATAATTTCACTGCGGCTGCTGTTTTCCAGAGTATGTCGAAGGATAAAATTTCAAAACTTAACAACATTATCAAAGAACACTCCACTGACGAAGATGAAAATGAGAGATACATAGTGGCAGATGTTTTTAGTGAATTCAGCGGTCACGGAAAGGAACTTACCAACATAAATGACTTTGATATACACCCTAATAAAAAAGGTCATGCACTTATTGCTTCTTGTATAGACAAGGCGTTAAGGACAAAAACTTATACCTATGAGGAGGTCGTTCCTGACAGCAGTGAGAACGATGAAAAAGGCAAAAATGCCATACTTATGACAGCAACGGCGACAGGCGGACTTATAGTAGTCATCGCTGCTGCTACACTTATTCGACACAGAAAGAAAGGATAAATTAACATGAAAATTTATTTGGTAGACTTTGAAAATGTCAAATCCAAAGGACTTCAAGGCATAGACAATTTAACTGAAACTGATACCGTAATAATTTTTTACAGTGAAAATTCCGATACCATTAACTTTGAAATGCACCAAAAAGTCCTTACATCAAAGGCTGATATTGAATACTTCAAGGTAAATGTTGGTGGCAAAAATGCCCTGGATTTTCAGCTTTCAACACTTCTGGGTTATTTGGTAGCCAAGGATACTTATACGAATATTTTTGTTATCAGCAATGACAGAGGTTTTGACTTTCTTCATGATTTCTGGCACGGAAAGTATGTTGACAGTCCAAATGCTATGGTCTACAGAACTAGAACGATACAAACGGCAATAAACTTTGCAAACCACAAGGTCGGTACAAACGAAAGCAGTGAACCTGATGATATAGCTGAGCCTGTAGCTGAATATACTGAGGAAGTACAAGAAAAAGCAGAAGTTCACGCAGAATCAGTGATAACCCTTGACGAAACTGACGAGCCAAGCACAGAGCCTGCGGCTATAGATTATTCTGTTACACTAAACGAAAATATGAATGGTAATACAGAAGAGGTCGAAGAAGAACCAGAAGCCTGTGCACCTGATATTGTCGAAGTAGAAAGTGATCCTGTTGTTGAAACTATCGTCAAAGTGAAAAAGGATAGAAAAAAGTGTACCACACAAAAAAACAACGATCTCCAAAGCATACTTGCAAACATTTGCAGCGAAGAGCAAATAGAAGAGATCAGCAAACTTATAGCTGAGTCTAACACAAAAGAGGAGCTTCACAATTCTCTTGCAAAGGTATATAAAAAGCAGGCTACAGATTTTTACAAGCTTCTCAGGCCAAGATATCTGCGACTTAAAGGACTACAGGAATCCGAAAATACATGCACCGCTGATGAAGATAAAACGATGACGGCTCAGAAAACTGAAAAGGTTGTTTACCATGATGTACTATCCGTAAAACTTGATGAGCTACTCGACGGCAAATGCAACAAAGACGAACTGGCACTTATAAGAGAAGCAGTCATTGACGCCACAACAAAACAGCAGCTTTATATCAGAATGGTAAAAGAGTTCAAAAAGGAAAAAGGCTGCGATATATATAACAAAATAAAGCCAGAGTATGTGTCTTTGCACAAGCTTGCATCTGAGATCATTAAATAAAGGAGTGTAAAATATGAAACTTATGATAGCGTCAGACATTCATGGTTCGGCTTACTGGTGCAAAAAAATGCTTGAAGCCTTTGAGCAAAACGGTGCGGAAAGACTAATTCTTTTGGGTGATATTCTCTATCACGGACCAAGAAACGACCTTCCAAAGGAATATGCACCAAAGCAGGTGATAGCCATGCTCAATCCGCTAAAAGACAAGCTTCTGTGCGTACGTGGTAATTGTGACACAGAAGTCGATCAAATGGTGCTTGACTTCCCTGTTATGGCGGAATATGCTTATATATGCTGTGACAATTTGAGAATATTTGCTACTCACGGACACAAATACAACTGCACAAATCTGCCACCACTTTCAAAGGGCGACATTCTTCTTCACGGTCACACCCATGTACCTGTTATTAAAGACTGCGGCGATTACACCTACATAAATCCGGGTTCAGTATCTATACCGAAAGAAAATTCAACACACAGCTATCTGATACTGGAAAACGGCAAATTCTCGTTTGGCGAGCTTATATAAAGAAGGCGCTGTAAAAAAAGCGCAACAAAGCCCGTGGATTCCCTCGATATGGAAGCCCACGGGCTTTAATATATCACAC
>NZ_JBCPGA010000036.1:0-26658 GCF_040914135.1 Ruminococcus sp. RTP21204st1_B2_RTP21204_210225
CCTATGCGTCCCCTCAAATGGTTTTCGCCTATCGAATTTCTTAATAATAGTGTCCAATATGATTGACAAACCTACATGTAACAGTTATTTAACAAATTCCTGCAACTATTTACAAATGAGTTTCCGGAAACTTTTCGGGGCATAATGCTAATTTCGGGACAGGGTGAATATAAATATAAAAATAGTATATGTGAGAGGTGGAAAATGTGAAAATATTAAGGAAAATATGCTCGGTAGTGTTATGTGCAGCGGTGGCAGTGTTTATGGTGTGTTCGCTGGCGGAGGGGAAAGAAAAAGCAGGTGCGCTGTCAGCGGAGGACTTTGTGCCTGCGGACACTGTGGCGGTGAGCGATATTATAGAGGGGCTTACGGCCAGGTCTGCAGTGGTGACGGAGATGACCACAGGCAGGGTGCTTTTTGAAAAAGAGCCACAGGAGCAGTGTGAGTGCGGTCACTATGCGAAGCTCATGGTGCTTTTGCTCACAGCAGAAAAGATAGACAGCGGTGAGCTTTCCATGAGCGACACGTCAGTGGTGTCGGAGTATGCCAACTCTCAGCAGGGAAGCCAGATATGGCTTGACAAGGGAGAGAAGATATCTGTGGAGGAGCTTATAAAATCAGTGTCTGCAGGCAATGCAAACGACGGCTGTGCGGCGCTTGCGGAAAAGGTGGCAGGCTCGGCAGACAAGGCGGTGGAGCTTATGAACAGCCGTGCGAAAATGCTTGGCATGAATGGTACTGTTTACACTGACTGTACTGGCATGGAAGAGGGCAATGTTACAACAGCGAATGACACGGCTTTGCTTTGTTCGGAACTTGCAAAATACAAAAATCTCACTCCTTACCTTACCTGCTGGCTTGACACTGTGAGAGACGGCAAGGCGGAGCTTGTGAATCTTAACAGGCTTGTGCGTACTTACAAGGGCGTAACAGGCATGAAAGCGTGGGGAAGTGAAAAGGCTGGGAGCTGTATTGCGGCAACGGCTGAAAAAGGGGATATGTCAGTATGCGTAGTGCTTAACGGCTGCGATTCGCAGGAGGATATGAATGCTGAGGCGAAGAAACTTCTGAACTTGGCGTTCGATACATATGAGATATACACCCCTGAACTTCCTGAGGATATGGTAAAGGAAACTGTGGTGTGCGGAGGAGAGGAGCTTTCTGTGAAGCTTGCTCCCGAGGGGCTTTATCCTATAGTTATACCGAGGGGAACATATCGTATGGTGGAGTGCGATTTTACGGCAGAGGAGAAGCTTGACGCACCTGTGAAAAATGGCGAAACTGCGGGAGAAATAAGATACACCATGGGCGGTGAGGTGATATTAGAGGGAAAGATAGTCGCCTGCAAAGAGGTGAAGAAAATGAATTTTATCTGCGGCATAAAAAAGCTTGTGTACAATTTGCTGAGTATGTAATATTATATTTGTTTAAAATGTACAAAAGATGATTTCGCTTTATAAAACTCTTGAAATGTTCACAAAAATATAGTATAATTTATCTAGTATTAGCGGAGAAACGTGTTTTATGGTATCACGCTCTCCGACAGGTAAGGAAAGGAAATGAAGGATAATGTCATTAAAGCTTAACACAAAGTATCTTGAGGGTTTTGTAAGTGAACATGAGTATGAGGGCATGGCTGCTCAGGTAACTGCAGCTCATAACACTCTGGTAAACAGAAACGGTCTGGGAAATGATTTTCTCGGCTGGGTAACACTCCCTGAGGATTATGATAAGGAAGAATTTGCAAGGATCAAGGCTGCTGCCGCAAGGATTAAGGAAAAGTGCGATGTTCTCATCGTTATCGGTATCGGCGGTTCTTATCTTGGTGCAAGAGCTGCTATCGAGCTGCTCAAGTCGCCATTCTACAACAATTTTAAGAAGGATACTCCTGACATCTATTTTGTCGGAAACAATATCAGCTCGGCTTACCTTAACGAGGTGCTTTCAATTTGCGAGGGCAGAGATATCTGCGTAAACGTAATTTCAAAGTCGGGTACAACAACTGAGCCTGCACTTGCTTTCAGAATTTTCAAGAAGCTTCTTGAAGATAAGTATGGCAAGGAAGAGGCTAAGACAAGAATTTTTGCCACAACAGACAAGGCTAAGGGTACCCTCAAGCAGCTTTCTGACGAAGAGGGCTATGAGACATTCGTTGTTCCTGATGACGTTGGCGGAAGATTTTCAGTTCTTACAGCAGTTGGTCTTCTTCCTATCGCAGCAGCAGGCTGTGATATCGACAAGCTCATGGCTGGTGCAAGAGAGGGTATGAAGAAGTATTCTGCTGATGATAACAACGATTGCTATAAGTATGCAGCACTTAGAAACATTCTCTACAGAAAAGGCAAGAGCGTTGAGATGCTCGTTTCATATGATCCTTCATTCACAATGATGGGCGAGTGGTTCAAGCAGCTGTTCGGCGAGAGCGAGGGCAAGGACGATAAGGGTATATTCCCATCTGCCGCTACATTCTCTACAGACCTGCACTCACTTGGTCAGTTCATTCAGGACGGCTCAAAGCTTATGTTTGAGACAGTTATGCACATCAAGACGCCAAAGAGCGACCTGTTCTTGGAGCCTGACAAGGATAATCTTGACGGACTTAACTTCCTCACAAATCAGAATATGTCAGTTGTAAATGAAAAGGCATATCAGGGTACTATCCTTGCTCACACTGAGGGCGGCGTTCCTAATATCGTTATAGATGTTGATAAGCTCGATGAGGAAAACCTTGGCGAGATGATCTACTTCTTCGAGAAGGCTTGTGCTATCTCAGGTTATATGCTTGGCGTAAATCCATTCAATCAGCCGGGCGTTGAGAGCTACAAGAAGAATATGTTCGCTCTTCTCGGCAAGCCGGGTTATGAGTCACAGAAGGCTGAACTCGAGGCTAAGCTGGGCTAATATCCTAAAGGCAGAACAAAAGGAAATTTTGAGCGTTTCCCCTTCGGGGGTCTGCTCTTAAAATAAATGCTTTAATAAGCGGAACGGAGAGTTTATATGATTAATTTGATTCCAGGTAAAAAGGGCACAGGCAAGACTAAGATACTTGTTGATTCTATCAAGAAGGCTGCTGAAAATGCTACAGGCAACGTTGTTTGCATCGAAAGAGGTATGCAGCTTACCTATGACCTTCCTCATAATGTAAGATTGGCTGACGCTGAAGAATACGGTATCAACAGTTTTGACAGCTTCTATGGCTTTGTTGCAGGTCTGATGGCTGGCAACTATGACATTCAGGAAGTTTTCGTTGACGGTATCCTGAAGATCGGCGGCAGAGATTATGACGCTCTTGGCAATATGCTTGAAAAGGTAGCAGTTCTCACAAAGGACGTAAACGTTACTTTCACAGTATCTGCTGACGTTGACGAGCTGCCTGCAAAGGTAAAGGCTTTCATCAAGTAAGGCTTTGCGCTTCGTTTATTGGTATTTTGATAGCAAAAACGAAAAAATTGAAAAAAAGTATTGACAAATCACGTTTCTCAGGTTATAATGGAATTTGTGATGTTTGAGGTGCAAGTATGAATGTACAGTTGAAGGAACTTTTCGATATAATCGGAGAGCGAAAAACGATCGATTATTCCATAACAGCAGACAAGCTGTCGGAGTATGGCGGATATTCTTTTGCATCGCCCGTTGCGGTAACAGGTGAGATAGAGAACAGGGCAGGGGTGGTAACACTCAGGTTCAAGACTGTTTTTACTATGGATCACACCTGTGACAGATGTCTAAAGGAGTTCAGCAGGGAGTATGTTTATGACTTTGAACACACTCTGGTGAGAAGTGTTCAAAGCGACAGAGACGATTATGTGGTCTGCGAGAACAATACTCTTGATCTGGACGAATTAGCTATTTCAGATTTGTTGTTACAGCTGCCTACAAAAATTCTTTGCAGGGATGACTGCAAGGGTTTGTGTTACGTTTGCGGACAGGATTTGAATGAGGGCAAATGTAACTGCTCTTGACGGGAAATAGCTGAACAGACTATAATGATTTTACTGACGAGGAGGTGCCAGAATGGCAGTACCAAAGAGAAAAGTATCCAAGGCTAGACGTGACAAGAGACGTTCAGCAGTTTGGAAGCTTGACGCACCTGCACTTTGTAAATGTTCTAACTGCGGTGAGCTTACTTCACCACACAAGGTTTGCAAGAATTGCGGTTATTATAAGGGCGTAGAGGTTATCAAGAAGGAAGCATAATTTTTGATAAGCACATGGAGCAGAATGACTTAGGCCGTTCTGCTCTTTTTTGTTGTAGCAGTGAAAAAGGCGGGCAAACGCTGTTCACTACTACATATTTGTAGTAAAAATCTATGGAATGTGGGTGCTGTATTTCTCGTATGGTTGACAAAACGTGAGAAATTGTGTTATACTATATGATGTATCAATGTGCAAATTTATATGAAATGAGGTCGATATATATGTCATTGCCGATCGTTGCAATAGTGGGCAGACCTAATGTTGGTAAGTCTACTCTTTTTAATAAGCTTATCGGTCAAAGACTTTCTATAGTTGAAGATACTCCTGGCGTCACAAGAGATAGGATATATGCAAAGTGCGAATGGCTCGGACACGAGTTCATGCTGGTTGACACGGGCGGAATCGAACCTGAGTCTGATGATATTATCCTTGCTCAGATGCGCAGACAGGCGGAGCTTGCTATACTGAAAGCTGATGTCACCATTCTTGTGACAGACCTTAAATGCGGAGTTACTGCTACTGATTATGAGGTGGCACAGATGCTTTTGAAATCGGGCAAGCCTATCGTGCTTTGCGTGAACAAGGTGGATAATGTGGGCGAACCGCCTATGGAGCTGTATGAGTTCTATAATCTCGGTTTGGGCGAACC
Source organism: Ruminococcus sp. RTP21204st1_B2_RTP21204_210225 (assembly GCF_040914135.1). Classification (NCBI taxonomy): domain Bacteria; kingdom Bacillati; phylum Bacillota; class Clostridia; order Eubacteriales; family Oscillospiraceae; genus Ruminococcus; species Ruminococcus sp. RTP21204st1_B2_RTP21204_210225. The sequence goes on from NZ_JBCPGA010000036.1 coordinate 4,847, forward strand.
GTTCCCTGTTTCTTCTGTTCATGGTCACGGAACGGGCGATCTCCTTGACGAGGTGCTGAAATATCTTCCGGAGGAAAATGAAGAGGACGATGACGATGATTCGATAAAGGTCGCTGTTATCGGCAAGCCTAACGTTGGAAAGTCTTCTATAATAAACAAGATATGCGGTGAGGAACGTGTTATCGTGTCAAATATTGCAGGCACTACCCGTGACGCTACTGACTCGGTTGTGGAAAATGAAAAGGGCAAGTTCGTTTTCATAGATACGGCTGGTATCAGACGTAAGTCAAAGGTGCTGGAGACTATTGAGAAATACTCTGTGTTGAGGGCTTATATGGCTGTTGACAGAGCCGATGTTGCGGTTATCGTTATTGACGCAACTGTGGGCTTTACTGAGCAGGATTCAAAGGTGGCAGGCTATGCTCACGAAAAGGGCAAGGCTTGCGTTGTTGCGGTGAACAAGTGGGACGCTATCGAGAAAGAAACTAACACCATGAACGACTTCCAGAAAAAGCTTCAGGACGATTTCAGCTTCATGAGCTATGTGCCTTTTGTGTTCATCTCTGCAAAAACAGGTCTGAGAATGGACAAGCTTTTTGATACTATCAAGTTCGTTGCAGAGCAGAACTCTATTAGAATACCGACAGGCAGACTTAACGATGTTCTCGCATATGCTACCCAAAGGGTACAGCCACCGTCTGACAAGGGCAGGAGGCTGAAGATATACTACATGACGCAGGTTTCTACCAAACCGCCTACATTCGTGTTTTTTGTAAACAGAGCCGATCTGTATCATTTTTCCTATCAGCGTTATATTGAAAATCAGATAAGAGAGACCTTCGGACTTGAAGGCACGCCTATCGTTTTCAAGATAAGAGAGCGTGACAAGGACGACGTTAAATAAAATTCTGGAGGTTATTTTGTGGACATATTTTTAAGTCTGGCATTCACTATAATTTTTTCTTATCTTTTCGGAAGTCTTAATTCTGCCATAATCGTGTGCAGAGTTTTAAAGCATAAGGATATCCGTGATTACGGAAGCAACAACGCAGGTTTGACCAATGTTCTGAGAGTATTCGGAAAAGGGTCTGCGGCGGCAACGCTGTTGTGCGATCTTGCAAAGGGCGTGCTTGCGGTAGTTATCTGCCGACTTGTGGTGACAAATGGCTTCGGCGTGACATTTTTTCATGACGATAAATTTATCGGATATCTTGCGGGCTTTTTTGTAATGCTTGGACATATTTTCCCAGTATTCTATGGTTTTCACGGTGGAAAGGGCGTTCTTATTGCGGCAACGACCCTTATCGCTATCGACCCACTGACCTGTGCTTTCTCGGTGGCAGTCTTTGCTATCGTGCTTGCGGCAACAAAATATGTGTCTGTAGGTTCTATATGCGCCGCTATCGCATATCCTGTTTTTACGCCTATCGTTCAGCTTTTTATCATCAAGGGCGACGGCGTTCTTGCAAACACTCTTATGGCAACGGCTATCGGTCTGCTTATCATTTATATGCACAGACCTAATATCAAACGCCTTATGAACGGCACCGAAAACAAATTCGGAAGCAAGAAAAAGGCGTAAGGGAGGTTTTATTATGGCAGATATTACTATACTTGGTTCAGGCGGATTTGGTCTTGCACTGGCAATAATGTGCGACAATGCAGGGCATAAAGTAACAGTATGGTCAAAGTTTCAGGACGAGATAGATGCTATCAAGAGAACAGGCGAGCTTAAAGCAAAGCTTCCTGGCGTTCAGGTGAACAAGACTATCGAGCTTACAACGGATATAAGCTGTGTTAAGGATAAAGACATGGTGATACTTGGCATACCTTCGCCTTTCCTCAGAGAGGTTTGCGAAAGCGTTGTGCCTTATCTTGAAAGCAGAACGATAGTTGTGAACACGGCAAAGGGTCTTGAGGGCGGAAGCCTTAAAACTATGTGCTGTGTGGCGAGAGAGTGTTTTCCGAACAATCATGTTGCGGTGCTTACCGGTCCGTCACACGCAGAGGAAGTGGCAAGAAAAGTTCCCACTACTGTTGTTACTGCTTCTGACGACAGGGAGGTTTCATATTATATACAGAACACTCTTTCTAACGATACGTTCAGAGTGTATGTTAATGATGACGTTATGGGCTGCGAGATAGGCGGTTCGCTGAAAAACGTCATCGCTTTGGCGGCAGGCGTTTGCGACGGCCTTGGACTTGGTGACAACACAAAGGCTGCACTTATGACAAGGGGTATCAGAGAGATATCACGTCTTGGAGTTGCAATGGGCGCAAAGCTTGAAACCTTTGGCGGACTTAGCGGCATAGGCGACCTTATCGTTACCTGCTGTTCAATGCACAGCAGAAACCGCCGTGCGGGTATTCTCATAGGCAAGGGAGTTACCCCTGAGGAGGCTGTAAGACAGGTGGGCACTGTTGAGGGCTATGTATGCACCAAAAACGCATGGGAGCTTTCAAAGAGAATGGGCATTGAAATGCCTATCACAGAGCAGCTTGCAAAGGTGCTTTTTGAGGGTGAGCCTGCGGCTAACGCTATCAAAAATCTTATGGGCAGACCGAACAGAAATGAAACTGAGTCAACTTTTCTGAGTTAGGAAAGCGACCGTTGAAAGGACGGATACATATGCTTAAAAGATACACTATCAAGACAGAACGCAGAGGGCTTTACAATATCACGAGCTATGTAAGGCAGGCTGTCACAGAATCAGGAGTGCAAAGCGGCATTGCAGTGGTATTCTGTCCACACACCACGGCGGCGATAACCATAAATGAGAATGCCGACCCCGACGTAAAAACTGATCTTCTTTACGCTTTGGAGGAAACATTTCCGAACAGACCGCAGTTCCGTCACGCTGAAGGAAACTCTGACGCTCATATGAAGTCAAGCTGTGTTGGTGCGTCGGAAACTGTTATCATCGACGATAACGAACTTCTTCTCGGCACTTGGCAGGGTATCTATTTCGCTGAGTTTGACGGACCGAGAACAAGAAACTTTTTTGTGAAGATAATAAAGGGCTGATTTTGGTGAGTGTGTGGAAAATCATACACTTTTGGTGTTTTTCCTCTTTACAATCTGCTGAAAATATTGTATAATTAATATGGATAATTCCAACGAAATATGTGTTAAGGAGTGCTTTGAAATATGGAACCTAAATATAAGAGAATATTGCTCAAATTAAGCGGCGAGGCTCTTGCAGGCGATAAGAAAATAGGTCTTGACTATGACGTTATCACCTCATTCGGCAAGAGCATAAAAAAATGTGTTGACGCCGGCGTTGAGGTAGGTATCGTTGTAGGCGGCGGCAATTTCTGGAGAGGCAGATCGAGCGGTGCAATGGACAGAACAAGAGCCGACCATATCGGTATGCTCGCAACTGCTATGAACGCACTTGCTGTTGCGGACGGCCTTGAGAACTGCGGTCTTGAAGTGAGAGTACAGACGGCTATATCCATGCCACAGGTGGCTGAGCCTTACATCAGAAACAAGGCTATGCGTCATTTTGAAAAGGGCAGAGTAGTTATCTTCGGTTGCGGCACTGGTAACCCATTCTTCTCAACTGATACGGCTGCTGCACTGAGAGCGGCTGAGATAGAAGCTGACATATTCTTTAAGGCTACCATGGTAGACGGTGTTTATGATAAGGATCCTCACAAGTATCCTGACGCTGTCAAGTATGACACTCTTACATTTGCTGATATCCTTGCAAAGGGTCTGCAGGTAATGGACTCGACCGCTGCGGCAATGTGTAAGGACAACAATATCCCGATACTCGTTTTCGATCTTGCAAGACCAGACAATATCTATGACGCTTGCATGGGCGAAAATATAGGCACTCTCGTAAAATAATAAAGATAATCAAGAAAGGATCGTTTGAATATGAAACAGATCAAGGAAAATGCTAAGACAAAAATGGAGAAATCCATAAACGTTATGCTTTCGGACTTTGCAGGCATCAGAGCAGGCAGAGCTAATCCGTCCGTACTCAACAAAGTCCAGGTAGAATATTATGGCGCAATGACACCTGTTACACAGATGGCGGCGGTTTCTGTTGCTGAGGCAAGAGTGCTTGTTATACAGCCATGGGATAAGTCAACTCTCAAGCCTATCGAAAAGGCTATCCAGGCTTCTGATATCGGCATCAATCCACAGAATGACGGCTCTGTTATAAGACTTACTTTCCCACAGCTCACTGAGGACAGACGTAAGGAGCTTGTTAAGGACATCAAGAAAATGGGCGAGGAGTGCAAGGTCGCTATCCGTTCTATCAGACGTGACGCTATGGAAAAGTTCAAGGCAATGAAGAAGAACAACGAGATCACAGAGGACGATCTTAAGGATTGCGAGGACGAGATCCAGAAGCTTACTGACAGGTTCGTTAAGGAAGTTGACGGTCACGTTGCCGAAAAGGAAAAAGAGATACTCTCTATCTAAGCCATGGCGAAGAATGAGAAGATAAGCCTTGGCGAGAACGTGTCTGTGCCTGTTCATGTGGGCGTTATAATGGACGGCAACGGCAGATGGGCGAAAAAGAGGGGTATGCCCCGAAAATTCGGACACAGAGAGGGCGCAAAGACCTTTCGTGCCATAACAAGACACGCCAAGGCGCTTGGAATACAGTATATAACTTACTATGCGTTTTCTACCGAGAACTGGAAAAGACCTAAGGACGAGGTAGACGCAATTATGGATCTTTTTGAAAAGTATCTTGACGAGGTCAGGGACTTTATCGAGGAGAATATCAGGGTGCGCTTTATAGGCGACAGAACAAGGCTCAGCGAAAATCTGCAAAGGAAAATGGCTTCCGTTGAGGAGGACTCAAAGGACTTTGACTCTATGACCCTTGTGCTTGCTATCAACTACGGCGGCAGGGACGAGATCTGCCATGCGGCTAAGACATTGGCTCAGCAGGTGAAAGAAGGCAAGCTGGAGCCTGAGGATATCACAATGGATATGATAGAGAGAAATCTCTACACTGAGGAGATACCTCCTGTTGACCTTGTTATAAGACCTAGCGGAGAGCAAAGATTGTCAAACTTTATGATATGGCAGGCGGCTTACGCGGAGTTTTATTACACAAATATCCTATGGCCTGACTTCAAAGGCAGCGACCTTGACAAGGCTGTTATCGCATACAGCGAAAGAAACAGAAGATTTGGAGGGGTGTAAAAAATGTCTACCCGTATTAAATCTGCGGCAGTTGCCATTGTTATCGCAGTGATACTGCTTATCGCACACGGAACGTTCCTGTTCAACATTGCGGTGGGCGCAATTTCTGCACTTGCAATATATGAGATATTCAGGGCGACAAAAATGACAGAGCATAAGTATCAGACCATTGCCTGCTGTGCGTTTGCCTTTGTGGACGCTTTCATGCCTGTGTTCTACAGACATGGCTGGCTGTACTTTTTCAGCTACAAGCTTTACATGGGGCTTTTTGTTATAGCAATGTGTCTGCTTTATCTTAAAGAGCATACAAAATTCCAGTATACAGAGTTTTTCTTCATGCTGGGCGTGGGCATACTTCTGCCGTATTCATTCTCAACTTTGGTCACAATGGCAGGCTTGGGCGGCAAGGGCGTGTTTATGATAGTTCTTACTCTTGCAGCGGCTTGGCTGGCTGACAGCGGTGCTTATTTTGCAGGAACTTTCTTCGGCAAAACAAAGCTTTGCCCTGAGATAAGCCCTAAGAAAACTGTGGAGGGTCTTATAGGCGGCGTTATCTCAAATGGTATTCTTATGCTTATAATAAGCCTGTTCTATCAGTTCGTACTTAAAGGCGAGCCTATCCATTATCTAGGCGTTCTAATCGCAGGTATGCTTGCGGCTCTTATCGGACTTGTGGGCGACCTTACAGCTTCGGTGATAAAAAGACAGACAGGTATAAAGGACTATGGCAACATAATGCCGGGTCATGGTGGAATAATGGATCGCTTTGACAGCGTTCTGCTCGTTGCACCTTTTATGTACTATATGTTCACACAGGGGCTTATACTTAAATAGAAAATTATGACTTTTAGGGGCAGGCTTAGGCTTACCCCTTTTAAGCGTTATTAAGGCAACACCGCTTGCAAACCATCTTTATGCGGAATTGCCTGAATTTATTTTATATGATGAGGGACAATAAATGAAAACAATGACCATACTCGGTTCAACGGGTTCTATAGGCACGCAGGCATTAGAAGTGGCTGCAAAGCATAATATTAAAGTAAAGGCGCTTGCGGCAAATTCTGACGTTGAAAAGCTTGCGGCTCAGGCTAAGGAGCTTTTGCCTGAGCGTGTGTGTATCTACCGTGAGGACAAAAAGGCGGAGCTTGAAAAGCTTCTCAGTGGCACTGGCATAAAAATATCCACAGGCATGGAGGGACTTAAAGAGATAGCAAGAATGGACGGGGTCGATATCATGCTCAACTCAGTCGTTGGCATGGTGGGTCTTGTGCCAACCCTTACGGCTATCGAAAAAGGCACTGACATTGCCCTTGCAAATAAGGAAACACTTGTGGCAGGCGGTGAGCTCGTTATAAAGGCGGCTGCTGAAAAGGGAGTGAAGATATATCCTGTTGACAGCGAACATTCGGCTATCTTTCAGTGCCTGCAGGGAAACGAGGGCAACAAGCTCAAAGGGATAATCCTTACTGCTTCGGGCGGACCATTCTTCGGCAAAACAAAGTCTGACCTAGAGGGCGTGACAGTTGAGCAGGCTCTTAATCACCCTAATTGGTCAATGGGCAGAAAGATAACCATTGACTCTGCTACGCTTATGAACAAGGGTCTTGAATTTATCGAAGCAATGTGGCTTTTCAAGCTCAGACCTGAGCAAATCGAGATAGTTGTCCATAGACAGAGTGTTGTACATTCAGCGGTGGAGTATGAGGATAATTCTGTTATCGCACAGCTTGGCGTGCCTGATATGAAGATACCCATACAGTATGCTCTGCTTTATCCTGAGAGAGTGGAATGTGATGTGAAAAAGCTGTCCCTTACAGACTATGGAAAGCTCACTTTCGAGAAGCCTGACTATGATACGTTCGATTGTCTTAGGGCTTGTATAAAGGCTGTCACTATCGGCGGAAATCTTCCTGCGGCAGTGAATGGAGCGAATGAGGAAGCCGTTGCGGCTTTTCTTGACGGCAGGATAGATTTTCTTGACATTGGCAGGATAGTAATGAGCGTTTGCGACAGCACCCCACGAAAAGAGATAAAGTGCGTGGAAGATGTGCTGGAAGCGGATAGAAAGGCTAGGGAGAGAGCGAAGGAGCTTATCGGAGCTTAGTGAGGAGCGGCTTTTAAGTGAGGAGTGAGGAGTGAGGAATGGCACAGCCGACCAAGCAAATCACCAGAAAAAAGTAAAATAAAGCATCGAGCAAAGCAATTTTGCGGCAAGATAAACTATCCCGAATATTTGTAGGGGCTTGGCGAAATTTCTGTTCGCAAGCTCACAGAAATGCGACAGCCCGCTCGGAGGAGCGAGGTTTGAATTATCCAGAGCTTATGTAGAAAACATTATGTGGATAACACAAATGAGATTGTAGACGAAATGTCGGAGGGGTCGGGACGTCGGATTTATGCAAAGCAGAAATTGCGTCGCTCCACTACAGGAGATAAATTACCACAACATCAGTAAATCAAACGCACAGAGTGTTCATGCGAGGTAAAAAAATGAGTATATTATTTGCAATATTGATCTTTGAAGCTATCATAATAATACACGAGCTTGGTCACTTCATTGCGGCGAAAGCCAGCGGAGTAAAGGTCAACGAGTTCGCTATTGGCATGGGTCCTGCCATTATCAAAAAGAAAAAGGGCGATACCCTTTACGCTTGGCGTGTGTTTCCCATAGGTGGCTATTGTGCCATGGAGGGCGAGGATAACGGAAGCGAGGACGGCGGTGCGTTTTGTAATAAAAGCCTGCCAAAAAGAATGCTTATCGTGGTGGCAGGCGTTATAATGAATCTTGTGCTTGGATATATTATCCTTTGTATCAGCACCGCAAGGTCTGACGGCATCGCAACCACCACTATATCGTGGTTTGAGGATAACGCTATGTCCCAATCGACCGGCTTGCAGGTGGGTGACGAGATAATCGAGGTCAACGGCATGAGGATTTTCACTACTATGGATATGTCCTATCAGTTTGGAAACGATGAGGACGGCAAGTTCGATATGGTGGTGAAGCGTGACGGAAAAAAGGTGGAGCTTAAAGATGTCACCTTTGCAACGAACGATAATACCATGCACATTGATTTCAAGGTCGCACCAAAAGCTGTGACCGTCGGCTCTGTGATAACTCAGTCTTTTAAGCAGGGCTGTACTGACGGCAGACTTATCTATATCTCATTTGCAGACCTTATAAGAGGAAAGTATTCCATAAAAGACCTCAGCGGTCCTGTGGGTATCGTTGATACTATCGACAATGTTATCGACAGTGAAAGGGACAGCCAGTCAGGCAAGATAGACTGGTCGTCACTTATTGACACAATGTTGTCGCTGGGTGCGTTCATGACCATAAATATCGGCATTTTCAATCTCTTGCCATTGCCTGCACTTGACGGCGGAAGACTTTTGTTTCTTATTATCGAAGCGGTACGCCGTAAGCCTGTCAAGCCTGAGCATGAGGGAATGGTACACGCTATCGGTATGGCGGCTCTGCTCCTGCTTATGGTAGTGGTGACAGTGAGCGATATCATCAAGCTTGTTTAAAGGAGGAACTGTTTATGTCAGGTGAAAATAAGAGAAACGTAAGACCTGTCAAGGTGGGGGGACTTACTCTTGACGGCAAAAAGATATATATCCAATCCATGCTCAATGTGCCGTCTACGGACATTGAAGGCTCTGTTGAGCAGGCTGTGGAGCTTGAAAAAGCTGGCTGTGAAATAGTAAGAGCGGCTATACCAAACATGGAAGCCGTTAAGCTTATCCCTGCTATCAAAGAGAAGATCTCTATCCCTCTTGTGGCGGATATCCACTTTGACTATCGCCTTGCCATTGCGGCGGCGGAAGCTGGTATCGACAAGATAAGGATTAACCCCGGAAATATCGGCTCTATGGATAGGGTAAAAGCGGTGGTTAAAGCCTGTCGTGAAAGAAATATCCCTATCAGGATAGGTGTGAATGGCGGCTCTCTGGAAAAGGAGTTGCTTGCGAAATACGGTTCGCCAACTGCTGAAGCCCTAGTGGAAAGCGCAATGGGTCATGTGAGAATTTTGGAGCAGTGCGACTTTGAGAATATCGTTATTTCTATAAAGTCATCAGACGTGCCGACTATGATAAAGGCATACAGACTGTGTGCACAGACCTGTAACTATCCTCTGCACCTTGGAGTAACTGAGGCTGGCACCGAGAGAATGGGTCTTATAAAATCATCTATCGGTATAGGTTCGCTTCTATGCGACGGCATAGGCGAAACTATAAGAGTTTCACTTACCGACGAGCCTGTAAAAGAGATATACGCCGCAAAGGATATTTTAAAGGCTATCGGCAAGAGTGGCGGAGTAAGGATAGTTTCCTGCCCTACCTGCGGAAGAACTAGGATAGACCTTATAGGTCTTGCTAAAAAGGTTGAGGAAGCCACCAAGGATATAGACAAGGATATCAAGATAGCCGTTATGGGCTGTGTTGTGAACGGCATAGGCGAGTCTGGCAACGCTGATATAGGCATTGCAGGCGGTGACGGCTGTGCGGTGATATTCAGCCACGGTGAAAAGCTCAGAAAGGTATCAGAGGAGGAGGCTTTGCCTGCGCTTCTGGCGGAAATAGAAAAACTTTAAAAGGATATACCATAAATGAATACATACACCATTGAAAGCTTCTTTGAGAACTATAAGGAGCTTATACCCTCTGTGATAGAAAAGGGCAGGATATTAAGGCTGGGCTATAACGAAGAAAACGGCACTTTTACCTGTCAGGCGGCTTTTGACAAGCTTGTGCCTTTTGACAGCACAGTGGAATTTGAAATGAAAATGAGGGCGGCTCTCGGAGCAGGAAAGTTTATTTTGCAGCTCAAATATACCCCTGATATGCTTTGTGCGGAGTATTTTCCTGAGCTTTGCAAGTTTCTTAAAAGCAGATTTCCTCTTGTGAACGGCTTTTTTGACAACGCTGAGGCTGTTTATGAAAACGGCATTTTCACCGTGGATATAAAACACGGAGGCGAAGCGTTGCTGAAAAAGGCGGGCATAGAAACGGCTTTTCCTGCGCTCACCATGGAGCTTTTTTCCGTAAGGGCGGATATAAGGCTCACAGGTGTGCTTGAAACTGATATGGAAGAGCATCAGCGTGAGCAGGAGGAGTTTTTGAACTCCCTCCCTGTGCCGAAAATAGACCCTGCACAGCCTGAGAAAAAGGCGGTTGTTACCACTAATACTGCAAGCGGTGCTTCTGTGGATTTCCGAACTGCAAATGTGGACTTCACAAGGTTCTCGCTTCTGTGCGATGACGCTCTTGTGCTTATGGGCGCGCCAATATCAGGAAACGAGCAGGTGATGCAGATGAAAGATATCCCTGCGGATTACCGTGGACGTGTGGTGGTCTGGGGCGATATTTTCGGACCTGTGGAAACAAAGGAAACAAAGTCGGGTATGCTTATAGCACACCTGAATTTTACCGACTATACTTCATCAAACTCTATAAAGTTCATAGGCTCAAACAAGAATTTCAGAAACATGAAAGGCTTGAAAAGGGCAGTGCTTGAGGCAATGCTGGAACACCTTAAGGCAGGCAAGACAATACTTGTGGCAGGTGAGATAGAGGAGGACGATTTCGACCACTCTATAAACATCAAGCCTGACAGCATTATGGTCGTAAAGCGTGAAAAGGAAAAGGATACCTGCGAGCATAAGCGTGTGGAGCTTCATTGCCATACCAATATGTCTATGATGGACGCTCTCACTCCTGCGGGCAAGCTTGTGGAAAGAGCCTATTCATGGGGACACAAAGCACTTGCCATAACAGACCACGGTGTCGTTCAGGGCTATCCTGACGCCGGAAATACCTGTATCGGCATACGCAAGGGTGGCGGTGACTTCAAGGTGCTTTACGGCATAGAGTCATACGAGGTCAATAATGACGAAAAGATATTCCGTGGAACGGACAAGCGTGAGCTTACAGACGAGATAATCTGCTTTGACCTTGAAACTACGGGTACAAATCCTAATGAAGATAGGATCATCGAGATAGGCGCTGTCAAGCTGAGAGATCTTGAAGTTGTGGACAAGCTCGATATTTTCGTAAACCCTGAAAGACCTATCCCTGAGTTTATCTCAAACCTCACCCACATCACTGACGATATGGTAAAGGACGGTGCAAGCGAAAGGGAAGCTCTCCTTAAATTCAAGGAGTTTATCGGCGACGACCCTGTTCTTGTGGCGCACAATTCTCAGTTCGATACGGGCTTTATATCCGCCTGCGCAAAAAGACAGGGCATCGAGATAAAATATTCTTCTATAGACACTGTGCCAATGTCGCAGATAATGCTTCCGGAGCTTGAAAAACATAAACTCAACTATGTGGCGGAGCATTTCGGGCTTGGGGATTTTCAGCACCACCGTGGTTGTGATGACGCAGAGGTGCTTGCAGGGATATTCATAAGGCTGTCGAAAATGCTCATGGAGCAGTATCCTCTGATTCTTATAACAGTGGATATGATAAACAGCTTGCTTGCAAATGAAAATCAGGTGCTTGCAAAGCCGACTTATCACCAAATTATTATCGTAAGAAATAACACTGGTCTGAAAAATCTGTATAGGCTTATATCAGACTCCAATCTTAAATATTTCAAAAGACGTCCGAGAATACCAAAATCTGAGCTTGTAAGACACCGTGAGGGTCTTATCCTCGGTAGTGCCTGCGAGCGTGGCGAGGTCATTCAGGCTTATCTCGAGGGCAGAAACTATGATGAGATCAAGCAGATAGCAAGCTTTTATGACTATCTGGAGATCCAGCCTGACGGAAACAACAAATTTATGCTCACCACCGAAAAGCCTCCTTATGACAGGATACACACAGCGGAGGATATAAAGGATATAAACCGCTTTATTGTAAAACTTGGTGAGGACTTGGGCATACCCGTCTGTGCAACAGGCGACGTGCATTTTATGAACAAGACCGACGCACAGTTCAGGTCGGTGATACAGGCTTCAATGGGCTTCCCTGACGCCGATACTCAGCCTCCTTTGTATCTTAAGACCACAAACCAAATGCTTGACGAGCTGAGCTATCTTGGCGAGGAAAAGGCGTTTGAGGTCGTTGTAACGAATACAAACAACGTGGCTGATATGGTAGACCCTGACCTGAAAGCTTTCCCGAACGGTACTTATACGCCTTTTATCGAAGGCTCGGTTTATCAGCTTCAGTATATATGCTGGAAGAAATGCTGTTCCATTTACGGCGACTGCGACCCTGAGACCATAGAAGTTCCTGAGGGCGAGGACGTTGACGTATCAAAATATTTTGAGGGACACATTCCAGACCTTGTTTTCAAAAGACTTAAAAGAGAGCTTGACTCTATTATCAAGCACGGATTTGCTGTGCTTTACATGATATCGCAGAAGCTTGTTGCCAACTCTAACGAGAATGGCTATCAGGTAGGTTCAAGAGGCTCGGTAGGTTCGTCCTTCGTTGCCTCCATGTCAGGTATCTCTGAGGTAAATCCTCTAGTGCCACACTATGTCTGTCTTAACTGCCACCACAGCGAGTTCATTACAGACGGCTCGGTAGGCTCAGGCTTTGACCTGCCACCGAAAAACTGTCCTGTGTGCGGAGAGAATATGCACCGTGACGGACACGATATCCCATTTGAAACGTTCCTGGGCTTTGACGGAGATAAAGCCCCTGATATCGACCTTAACTTCTCAGGTGACTATCAGGCAAAGGCGCATAAATATACGGAAGTTCTTTTCGGTGAGGACCATGTGTTCAAAGCCGGTACTATTGGCATGATCCAGGAAAAGACAGCTTTCGGATATGTTATGAAATATCTTGACGAGCGTGGAAAAACAGTGCCAAAGGCTGAGATAGAAAGACTTAAACTCGGCTGCTGCGGCATAAAGAGAACGACCTCTCAGCACCCGGGTGGAATGGTCGTTATCCCTAGCGACTATGAGGTCTATGACTTCACACCTGTTCAGCACCCTGCGGAAAAAGTGGATTCTGACATGGTAACCACCCACTTCGACTTCCATTCTCTCCACGATACTATCCTGAAGCTTGACGAGCTTGGTCACGATAACCCGACAATGTATAAGTATCTGGAAATGTTCACAGGACGAGATATCCTTGATTGCCCCATGTCTGATCCTGCGGTCTATTCGCTGTTCACTTCCCCTGAGTCACTTGGAGTGACGGAGGAGGATATAATGTGTCAGACGGGAACGCTCGGTATACCTGAAATGGGTACACCGTTCGTAAGACAAATGCTTCTTGACTGTCAGCCGAAAAACTTCTCTGACCTTTTGCAGATATCAGGACTTTCACACGGCACTGACGTATGGCTCGGCAACGCACAGGAGCTTATCAAAAATGGAACCTGCGATATTTCAAATGTTATCGGTACTCGTGACAGTATCATGACATATCTGCTTTATCATGGCGTTGAGCCAAAGCTGTCATTTAAGATAATGGAGATAACCCGTAAGGGAAAAGCTCCGAAACTGCTCACAGAGGAAATGAAAGAGAATATGCGTCAGCATGACGTTCCGGAGTGGTATATCGACAGTTGTTTGAAGATAAAATATATGTTCCCGAAAGCCCATGCGGCGGCATATGTTACGGCAGCTATAAGACTTTGTTGGTTCAAGGTGCATGAGCCGCTTGCGTTCTATGCAACTTATTTTACGGTCAAGGGCGAGGATTTTGACGCAGAGATCGCTCTCAAGGGAAAATATATCGTCAGAAGCAAGATAGAAGAAATAAAGAATAAACCAAAAGACGAGGTGTCGGGCAAGGACAGCGGTGTGCTTGAAATTCTCATGCTTGTGAATGAAATGCTCAGCCGTGGATATGACTTTTTGCCTGTAAACATCAAAAAATCTCACGCAACTATCTATCAGATAGAGGACGGCAAGATAAGGCTTCCGTTCTGTTCACTTAACGGAGTGGGCGAGTCTGCGGCGATAAGCATTTACGAAAAGGCGCAGAACGGCGAGTTTATCTCTATCGAGGAGTTCCAGCAGCAGAGCGGAGTGTCCAAATCTGTTATCGAAACTCTGGAGAAAAACGGAGCTTTCGGCGATATGCCTAAATCTAACCAGATATCGTTGTTCTGATAGTTACTATGCACAATTTCATACTTTGCCCTTGTAACACTATTGACAAACAAGGGCGGGTGTGATAAAATTATTTGTATTGATACTATGCTATCACTTTACTACGATAAAGTAAACTAAGGCGATACATAACAACATAAAAAGCGGGACGTCGTCCCCCTACAATTCACTTAAATGTGTGTTTATGCGGATATTTATTCAAGCGTCAACATAAAAAGTACAATCTATAATTTATATACAGGAAGGGAAAGTGTATGAAAAGATATGATCTTATAACCCCTGAGGGTACGAGAGATCTGCTGTTTGAGGGCTGTCTGGCACGAAGAATGGTGGAGGACAGGCTGTCAAAGCTGTTTGAGGGCTTTGGCTACAGCGAGGTGGTAACACCGGGAATAGAGTTTTACGATCTGTTTATGGGAAGCTCGAGAAACTTCCAGCAGGAGAGCCTTTATAAGCTCACAGACTCAAAGGGCAGACTTATCGTCATGCGTCCTGATTCCACGATACCAATAGCAAGACTTGCTTCCACAAGACTAAAGGGAGCAAAGCTTCCCCTTAGACTATACTACAATCAGAGCATTTTTGAAAATAACTCCCTGCTCAAAGGACGTTCAGACGAGGTAGTTCAGGCAGGTATCGAGCTTATTGGCGGAGAAAATTCCAAGAGAGCAGATTACGAGGTGCTATGCACTGCTGTTGAAGCCCTTTCAAGCTTTGATAAGGAGAACTTCAGACTTGAGATAGGTCATATCGGATATTTCAAGGAGCTTGTGGCTCAGCTTGACGTTGACGACGCAGTAAGGGAAGAGATAAGACTTCTTATCTCTGCAAAGAACTATCCTGCACTTAACGATATACTTGACGAGGTGGGCGACAATCAGGTGACTAACGCGCTCAGACAGCTTCCAAGACTTTTCGGAGGTGTTGAGGTGTTCGACAAGGCCGCTGATATTTATACTGACGATAAGATAACAGGCATACTTTATAACCTTAAAGAGGTCTACACCAGACTTTCAAGCCTTGGTTATGAGGGCAAGATATCTGTTGACCTTGGCATCGTGAGCCATGCGGATTACTACACAGGCATTGTGTTCAAGGGCTATCTTTCAGAGGTCGGTCAGTCGGTGCTTA
Source organism: Ruminococcus sp. RTP21204st1_B2_RTP21204_210225 (assembly GCF_040914135.1). Classification (NCBI taxonomy): domain Bacteria; kingdom Bacillati; phylum Bacillota; class Clostridia; order Eubacteriales; family Oscillospiraceae; genus Ruminococcus; species Ruminococcus sp. RTP21204st1_B2_RTP21204_210225. The sequence continues at coordinate 20,243 of NZ_JBCPGA010000036.1, forward strand.
AAGGTGGAAGATATGACAGACTGCTAGCAGAGTTCGGCAACGATTGCCCGGCGGTGGGCTTCGGCATAAGCGTTGACTCTGTTGCAAGACATATTGAAAAGCTAGGCGGAGCACCAAAGCTCAGAACTCCTGACGCAGTTGTGTTTGGCGAAAAGGGCTACGTGGTGGAAGCCATGGAATATGCTCAGACGCTCGTAAGAGAGGGTCTGACAGTTGAAAACTCGCTTTTCAACACCCTCGATGAAACAAAGTCTTACGCAAAGTCAAAGGGAATCAAAAAGCTTGTGGTCGTTGGCAGCGAGATAACAGAGCTTGATATATAAGTTTGGAGGATAAGTTAAAATGAACAGACCCCTTAGGATAGCTCTTACAAAGGGCAGACTTGAAAAGGATACAGTCGGTCTTTTAGAGAAGATAGGCTATGACTGTACCGCAATAAGAGAAAAGGGAAGAAAGCTTATTCTTCCTGTACCTGACGGAAACCTTGAAGTTGTGCTTGCAAAGGCAAACGACGTTATCACATACGTTGAGCATGGCGTGTGCGATATGGGCGTTGTTGGCAAGGACACCATCATGGAAATGCAGGGCAAGTTCTTTGAGCTTGTTGATATCGGCTTCGGCAGATGTAAATTTGCACTTGCCACAAAGAAAGGCTCAAAGTTCTACGGCGGATTTGATGTCAAGACAGTTGCAACAAAATACCCTAACATCACAAGAAGATTTTTTGAAGCAAAGGGAATGGACGTTGACATCATCAAGATAGAAGGCTCAGTTGAGCTTGCACCGCTCCTTGAGCTTGCAGACGGTATCGTTGATATCGTTGAAACAGGCACGACACTTAAAGAAAACGGTCTTGAAGTCATCGAGGACGTTTGCCCTATCTCTGCAAGGCTTATCGTAAATATGGTAAGCATGAAAATGCGCCAGCAGGAGATCGAGAATTTTGTAAAGCTTGTTGAAGAAAATATCGACAAGTAGTTTATATAAACGGAAAGGACAGTATTGAAATGGCTGAAATAAAGAAGATTTTTGTCAACGGCAAAGACGAGGTAGAGTTTTTCAAGCAGCTTGAAAAGAGAAGCGGCGAAACAAACAAGAAGGTCACAGCTGTTGTTAATGAAATAATCGAAACTGTCAGAGAGGGTGGCGACAACGCTGTAAAGGCTTATACAGAAAAGTTTGACGGCAAGCTCCCGGAGTATTATGAAGTTCCAAGAGATGTTATAAATGACGCTCTCACTGAAGCCGATCAGGACTTTGTTGACGCAATGCTCAACGCAGTTGCGAACATCACAGATTTTCACCAAAGACAGAAGTCACAGAGCTTTATAAACGCTAAGGATAATGGTTGTATTCTCGGTCAGAAGGTAAGAGGACTTAACAGAGTTGGTCTTTATGTTCCGGGCGGCACAGCAGCTTATCCGTCAAGCGTGCTTATGAATGCAGTTCCTGCAAAGATAGCAGGCGTTAAGGAGATAATCATGGTGACTCCACCGCTCAAAGACGGCACACCAAATAAGGATATTCTTGTGGCAGCAGCTCTCTGCGGAGTTGACAGAGTGTTCATGAGCGGAGGCGCACAGGCTATCGCTGCCCTTGCCTACGGCACTGAGGAGATACCAAAGGTTGATAAGATAGTAGGCCCTGGAAATATCTATGTTGCAACTGCAAAGAAGCTTCTTTATGGTGTTGTTGATATCGACATGGTGGCAGGTCCGAGCGAGATACTTGTTATGGCTGACGAAAAGGCTAACCCTAAGTTCATTGCCGCAGACCTTATGTCACAGGCTGAGCATGACAAGCTTGCTTCCGCTATCCTTGTTACAACAAGCGAGAGCATTGCAGACAGAACTATCGAAGAGATAAACAGACAGGTGCAGAGCCTTTCAAGAAAAGAGATAATCGAAAGCTCTCTTGAAAATTACGGTGCTATCCTTATCTGCAATACAAAGGACGAAGCTTGCGACCTTGCAAACAGATTTGCTCCTGAGCATCTTGAAGTGCTTTTTGAAAACCCTATGGAGTATCTTGGCAGACTTGATAATGCAGGTTCAATATTCCTTGGTCAGTATGCTTCAGAGCCGCTTGGCGACTACTATGCAGGTCCTAACCACGTTCTTCCAACAAGCGGTACAGCTAGATTCTTCTCGCCTCTGTCAGTAAACAGCTTTGAGAAGCGTTCAAGCTTTACATACTATACTGAGGACGCTCTCAGAGAAGCAAAGGACGATATAGTTCTTATTGCAGAAAAAGAGGGTCTGACGGCTCATGCAAATGCAATAAAGGTAAGATTTTAAGCGGTAAAGGTGATGAAAATGCGTACAGCGGAGATAAAAAGAAAAACTAAGGAAACTGATATAGAGGTGTTCGTGAAGCTTGACGGTGAGGGCAAGGTCAGCGTAAACACAGGCATAGGCTTCTTTGACCATATGCTCACAGCCCTTGGCGTTCACAGTGGAATAGACATGGACGTTGAGTGCACAGGCGACCTTTATGTTGACGGACACCACACAGTTGAGGACGTTGGCATATGCTTGGGCAAAGCCTTTGCGGAAGCATTGGGCGACAAAGCAGGCATTGCAAGATACGGCTCGGCTTTCGTGCCAATGGACGAAGCGCTGGCATTCTGCTCGCTGGATATAAGCGGCAGACCTTTCCTTGCGTTCAATGCTGAGTTCCATGACGACAGGATAGGACAGTATGACACCTGCCTGACGGAGGAATTTTTCAGAGCCTTTGCATTCAACTCAGGCATAACACTGCATATCCGTGAGGAGTACGGCAAGAACGACCACCATATTGCAGAAGCAATGTACAAAGCAGTGGCTCACGCTTTGAAGGACGCTGTAAAAATAACAGGAACAGGAGTTTTATCCACCAAAGGAGTGCTTTAAATGATAGCAATAATCGACTACGGTGCAGGCAATATATTCTCTGTAAAAAACGCTCTGGACTATCTTGGTTTTGAGAACAAGCTCACAGACAAAAAAGAAGATATCGAAAAAGCCGACGCAATTATACTCCCCGGCGTGGGAGCGTTCCCATGGGCAATGAATATGCTCGGTCTTAGCGGTCTTATCGACACTATCAAGGAGCAGGCTAAAATAAAGCCTTTCCTTGGCATATGCCTTGGAATGCAGCTTCTTTTTGAGAAAAGCTATGAGTTTGAGGAGTGCAAGGGTCTTGGCCTTATCGGTGGCTATGTTGACAAGATAAACGAGCCTGACCTCGTTATCCCGCACATGGGTTGGAACAAGCTTGTGTATAACCACGATTGTCCTCTTTTTGACGGTCTGGGTGATGACGAGTATGTCTATTTCGTACACTCATACAAGGCTTTCTGCGACAATAAAAGTCTGTATGCCTACTGCGAATACGGCTCGAAAGTCCCTGCGGTGGTATCAGACGGAAGATATATCTTCGGCTGTCAGTTCCACCCTGAGAAGAGCGGAAAAACCGGTCTTAAAATACTTGAAAACTTTGCGAAACTGTCACAGGAGGTAAAATAATATGCTTGCAAAAAGAATTATACCATGCCTTGATGTGCGTGACGGAAAGGTAGTAAAGGGCGTAAATTTCGAGGGCATAAAAGAAGTCGGTGACCCTGTTGAATGTGCATATGAATACAATTTGCAGGGTGCGGACGAGATAGTTTTCTATGACATAACTGCCTCCCACGAGGGCAGAGGAGTTATGCTTGACGTTGTTCGTGAAACAGCAAAAAAGGTATTTGTACCGCTCACTGTTGGAGGCGGAATAAAGACTGTTGACGATATCAGAGATACTCTCCGTGCAGGCGCAGACAAGGTGTCTGTGAACTCTCAGGCAGTGCAGAATCCTCAGCTTATAAAGGACGGAGCGGATATTTTCGGCTGTCAGTGCATCTGCGTTGGCGTTGACGCAAAGAAGGTCGGCGACAACAAGTGGACGGTCTACATCAATGGCGGCAGAGTGGATATGCGAATTGATCTTATCGACTGGGTTAAAAAGTGCGAACAGCTCGGTGCAGGTGAGATATGCCTTAACTCTATCGACACAGACGGCGTAAGGGGCGGCTTTGATCTGCCAATGCTGAAAGCTGTGTGCAGTGCTGTAAAGATACCTGTTATCGCAAGCGGCGGAGCAGGAAAGCTTTCAGACTTTGCGGAAGCTTTCCTTGAAACTGATTGCTCAGCGGCTCTTGCCGCAAGCCTTTTCCACTTCAAAGAGCTGACAGTTGGACAGGTAAAGGACGATTGCAGGAGCAAGGGAATTATCGTGAGGTGAGCATAATGCTTGTTTTCAATATCGTATTTACTTTGTTTATACCAGTGCTTATGATATTGTGCGGCTATCTGATGTATAAGCATACACCGAAAGATATCAACGGCTTGGTGGGCTATCGCACTGCTATGTCAATGAAAAATCAGGAAACGTGGGATTTTGCCCACAATTATTGCGGACGTCTGTGGGTAAAGGTCGGAGCGGTCATGACGATAATTTCGGCATTGGTCTGTGTTCCATATTGCTTTATGAGCAGCGGCAATGCGACTGTGATAATGTGCATAGCTGAAGTGATACAGGTGGTAGTTTTGTGCTGGACGATAGTACCAACAGAACGAGCACTCAAAGATAATTTCGACCAAGACGGCAACAGAAAGGACAAATAATGAACCCAATAAAAGTTGATATAAACGATCTGGATAAATATTTTGTAAAAAGCGAGCTTACCCCTGCTATCGCATTTGATGTGGATACAAAAACTGTGCTTATGCTTGCTTATATGAATAAGGAGAGCCTGAAAAAAACACTTGAAACAGGCTATACATGGTATTGGAGCAGATCAAGACAGGAATATTGGAACAAGGGTGCAACAAGCGGTCATCTGCAAAAGGTGGTTTCTATCTATGCGGACTGTGATAACGATACCCTGCTTCTTAACGTAAAGCAGACAGGTGTAGCCTGCCATACAGGCTCATATAGCTGCTTTTTCAATGAGATATATAATACGGAGGAAGAATAAAATGACAGTTTATCAGGAAATTTTCGAGGTAATAAAACAGCGTAAAGCTGACTATGAGGCAGGCAAGGCGCAGGAGAACAGCTACACAGCTTATCTTTTTGACAAGGGCGTAGACAAGATTTGCAAAAAGGTGGGCGAAGAGGCTACAGAAACAGTTATCGCTGCTAAAAACGGTGACAATGACGAGCTGAAAAACGAAATAAACGACCTTCTCTATCACGTTATGGTGCTTGCGGCAAATCAGGGACTTGAGTGGTCTGACGTGGAAAAGGTCCTTGACGAGAGAAACGAAAAAATAGGCAATCTGAAGAAATTTCATCAGGTAGACAAGAACACCTGATTATATGTATCCAAAGGCTCTGCGTTCATGCGCAGGGCTTTTTTTGCTTTATGAGAGGATTTTCAGAAATTTAAGCACACAAAAGCCTTTTGCCGAATAGAATATAGCGAAGTAAAAAAACTTCCATGATTTGATTTATAGGAGGACTTACTATGAGCGATTTTAACGGCAAACCTTTCAAGGAAGCAATGTGTATCGAGGCAATGCGTGTGTTTGATTCATGCTCGTCACAGGATTGTCTGGAGGATCTTGCGTTTACATTCAGCCAGGCAGACCAGACCGTGATAAACGCTGCGGCGTATATCAAAAGCACTTGTATCGACGTGACAGACGTAAGCTTTGCAATATCTCCGGTGGCATTCAACCACGGCTTTTACGCAGTTGACGTTACTTACACATTCAGGGCGCAGATAGAAGCATATGAAGCGGCAGGCGCAGCTCCAACAGTAGTTTACGGCACCTCATCATTCACAAAAAAAGTTATTCTTTTCGGCAGCGACGGCGGCACACAGAGATTTTCGACCTGCGAGCCGAACCAGATCGTCACTACCTCGCCTACAAGCGGCTGCTCATGCTGTTGCTGCACAGCGGCAATGCCTTGCGCTTCTGTGAGCGTAGCAGCGCCAATGTGTCTTGACGCAAAGCTTGTCGCAGAGCCTGCACCAAGCGAGGAAAAGAACGTTCTTATCACTATCGGACTTTTCGCTATCATTCAGTTGTCAAGACCTGTGCCTATAATGGTGCCTGTATATGATTACTGCGTACCTGGCAAGGAGTGTTCCACAAACAGTGACAGCCCATGCGAGATGTTTGAAAAGATAGCATTCCCGACAGTAGAATTTTTCCCAAGAGGACTTGAAGAACCCCACTGCAAGGAAGAAAATGATACAGAGGGTCAGGGCGAAGCTCAGGGATAATATGTGATCTATGGGGGCGGAGTTTTCTGCCCCTTTTTGTTTTGCAAAGCGACCTGTTTGGCTCTTCGCTCCCAAATGTTGGTTTGTCAATCATATTGGACACTATTATTAAGAAATTCGATAGGCGAAAACCATTTGAGGGGACGCATAGGACGGT
>NZ_JBCPGA010000037.1:0-26637 GCF_040914135.1 Ruminococcus sp. RTP21204st1_B2_RTP21204_210225
GGTGCATCGAAGATGACTATACGCAGAAGTATAAGTTGGTAAGACGGACAGTTGACAGCAGACTGCGGAGAATGATACAAAAGAAAAGGCAGGCGCTTGGAATTAAGGATGATCAGTCGCAGAGTTATGAGCAATCATATTAACTGTGATTTTATACTATGATTGAAGAGGCATCGAGGAAACACTTTATCTATCCTTACAAGGAGCAGAGCGGCTATTCGACCATTGATTCCACAAAGCGTGCAATTACTTTTTTCGGTTATGCTCCGAAAGTTATTCAGACAGATAACGGTGGCGAATTTACTAATTTTAAAAAGACAGACAGAGTGCATATTTTCGACCATTTCTGTAACAAATACGGTATTGTGCATAAACCTATACGTCCAAGAACGCCTTAGCATAACGGCAAGATTGAGCGAAGCCACAGAAACGATCAAGAGCGTTTTTACAACTTTCTTAAATTCTACTCTTTTGATGACCTTGCAGTTCAGATAAAAAGGTATTTATGGCGTTAAAACAACATTCCAATGGCGGTTCTGGGGTGGAAATCGCCTGTGCAACTACATAGCGAGCTTGACGGTTGACTGCGGCAAAAAAATCTTCTGTCATCTCTTGTCGCTATGCTCCTCTTTCTGACAGAAGATTTTCTGAGTTTTTTAGTTTCACATCATTGATAAATGAACATATTTTTATAAAAAATTATGATTTTGTATTGAAAAAGTTGGGATTTTGTGTTAAAATATAATTAAGGGGTTGATCTTATGAGGATTGCTATTTGTGACGATGAAAGAACTTACATTAAGAAGATAGAAAATGACATAAATTCCTTGAAGACTCATGAAAATGAATTTGAATTTTCAGAATTTGAAAGCGGGGAAGCATTTATTTCGGGATTCTCAAAAGATAAATATGATTTAATTATTCTTGATATTGAGATGAATGATTTAAATGGCTTGCAAACTGCTGAATTTTTAAGACAAATCGATAAAAATGTGATCCTTATTTTTATGACAAGTTATGATAAATTCGTTTATCAGGGCTATGAGGTTAATGCATTCAGATATATATTAAAAAATCAACCTGAACCTATTTATTTAAAACAGCTCAGCGATACAATTCAAGAGTATTATAGAAATAAGAAATACATTAAAGTTGTCGATAACGATATTGAGAAAGAACTTCTTACTGTCGATATTTTGTATATAGAGGTTTATTCGCATCAGATTGTCATCCATACCTTTAACAAAGAATATTATCAGAAAGGTAAATTATCAGATTATGAGAAAATGTTAGAAGAATGTTTATTTGTACGTTCCGATAAAAGCGTTCTGATAAACATTACTAATATTGACTATATTAAAAAGAATCAAGTATTTATGAAGAACGGCAAAATCTTATATGTCAGCAGAAATCATCTTGAAAAAATCACAAAAGCTTTTTTGAAATTTAGCAGAAACAGGTGGGGATAATGTCCGTTAGCGAATTGGTTATAGAAAGTCTGAATTGCCTTGTGGAGAGCATGGTTATAGTTTTCTATTTGTACAATATGATGAAAGAGGATTATAGATTTCGAAAAAAAGCATTGATTCCGGCAGTAATGCTCGGTTTTATTTTACTTGGTTCGGTAACTTTATTTTTTGAGTATCCATCGGTTCATTTGATCGCTACTTTTGTATTGATGATGGTGGTCTCAAACTTTATGTTTGAATGCAAAATCGGAAAAAGAGTATTCTGTTCTTCAATATTTTTGATAATAATACTTGCCTCAGAATCACTTCCAATGGGAATTTTATATATGCTCAATTTTGGAAGTCCTTTAGAACAATTAACTTCAGGAGCAGGAAGATATATCGGAATGACTTGTTCAAAGCTATTTTGTTTCTGGTTTTCGGTGTATGTAGTAGAGTACTCTAAAAACAAGCAGAAGGATATTCCTATTAAAAATTGGCTGTCAATTATATTGATACCCATTTTAAGCGTAGTCATTCTCAATGGTATTTTTGTATCATATGGTTTAAATCACAGACAGACGATAAATTACTTGATTTCCGTTATTGGTTTACTTGCACTTAATTTATTTGTATTTAACTTTTTTGATACATATGCAAACCAATTGAAAATGAAAGTCATGGAGCAAAGGCTGAAATCAGAAGAAGAAAATTATATGCTGATTGAAAGCAAATACAATGAGATAAGACAGTTAAAGCATGATATTAGTAATCAGATATCTGCGGCAAAATCCATGTTTAGTGATGGAAATCCAAAAGAAGCAATAAAACATCTGGACAAGTTATCAGATAGCTTATCAGATGCAGGCAGAATATGCTATACAGGTATTTCAGCCGTTGATGCTATTATTAATATGAAATGGCAGGAGGCATTAAATAAAAGCATACAATTCACAACTAAAATTAACTTGTATGAATCAATATCCATAGATAATATGCTGCTTTGCCGGATACTTTCTAATCTTTTTGATAATGCAATTGAGGGAGCTGAACGATGTTCGTATGTCAATAAATATATCTACATTTCATTGATACAAATTGATAATAAACTTAGAATTTGCGTTATGAATTCATCAGATGAGGTTGATACACAAAACCTTAAGTCGAGTAAATCGGGAAACGGATTACACGGTATAGGTGTAAGCAGTATAAAAAAGGCAGTGACTCAGCTTAATGGGGTTACATCTTTCGAGTGGGAGAATGGTATATTTACTGCTGATATATTAATAGAGTATTAACGAAGGTGACATTTAATGTCATAAAAAGTACTTTGGCGCAAAAGCCTTGAAAAAGATAAATAGTATACGCTATACTGAAAACTGGGAACATCCAGTAAAAGTATAGCGTATTTTTTTATCTTGGAGAGTAATTGATCGATGAAGAAACTGAATCAGGAAACAAAACGAGGACTTATTATAACGTTAATTCTCAGTGCAATCTACGGCATAACGGCAATAGTAACGGGACAAGCCTGCAGTATAACATATTGTCAGCCGAAAGAGCCTGAGAATTTGCATAAATTTTTTAAAAAGGAAAGGCGGTGAAAAATATGAAGGCAATTAAAAAGCTCATGTTGAAATATGGTTCATCATTGGCGGCACTTGCACTGATGATAGGCGTCAGTTCCAGTTCTCAGGCTTGCTGGTGGTGGTACAATCAGCCAAAAGAGCCTGAAGGTATGAAGAAATTTGTAAAAGAAGACTAATAAAAAAGCGGTAATGGAGCGCTTCGGCGCTCCGATACTGCGGAACGGAGGAGAAGTTATGCAAGGAAAAAACAACTTCAAACGAATACTTTCCGGCATAATGAGTGTAGCTATGGCAGCAACTCTTTTGCCGAGTTTGCCTGCAGTTGCAGAGGATGCAGCAGAAAAGTATCCCTATACAATGTTTGCCGCTTCTGATACAGAAGGAGCTATCACCATTAATGCTAATAATTTCTGTGTGAATGGAAATATAGCGACAAACGGCACAATTGTTTCAAGCGGAAATATGAATGTCAACGGTACGAAAACTGAGAATGCTGACGAAGAAATGATCTACATTCTCAAAAAACTGAACTACTCGTATTTCAGTGGCGATAACGTTGAAACATATGCTGACGATTACAGCTTTGAGGACCTGAACATCAACATTAATAATCCCATGGATGTTAACGGCACTCTAGAACTTACGGGAAATATTAATCTCAATTCAGGAATTAAAGCTGTTGAAGATGTTACCATCAATGGAGAGGTTAAGAATACGAACAATTCTGTTATTTGCTCCGAAACAGGAGATATCAATATCGAAACAAGCAACGTTAATTTCAGCGGCTTGATTTATGCTCCTTACGGAGATATCAACATCGATACAGATAACCTTAACCTCAACAATGTTATCATTATCGGACAAACTATCACCATCGACTGTCCTAGCATTAATGCTAATTACAGCAACAGTATGGCTGAACTTGTCGGAACAGAATCTGACATTGAGGTTGAGCTTTATGCTTTCGGAGAGTATAACAGCGATGCGAACAGCATAGATATGGAGTGGTACACCAATTACAAAAACAGCAGCTATGAGATATGGAGTTCAGATGATAATGTCAACTATACATCCGTAGCTGTCGTTTCGGATGCAACTACCTATCAGTACCCGATCACCGATGACTTTGAAACAAAATACTTCAAGGTTTCCCTTATCACCAATTACGGCGAGAGAATTGAATCAGTACCTTTTGTTGTAACAAAAACAGAAGATGGCTATTCTGTTGATTTTCTTGACAGCGACGGTGACGGGCTTCCGGACATTTATGAGAATATGATCGGTACAGATTTGAATAATCCCGATACTGATGGCGATGGACTGACCGATTATCAGGAAGTATACATAACAGGAACAGATCCTACAAAGTACGATTCAGTAACCGAGGGTGTTTCGGACGCTGATGCAGATTCTGACAGTGACGGATTGACCAATGCCCAGGAAATAGAGCTTGGAACTGATCCAAGAAATGATGATACGGACAATGACGGACTTTCAGATTACGATGAAATTAATATTTACGGAACTGATCCTCTCGTTCCGGACACAGACGGTGATGGCTTAAAAGATGGCGATGAGCCGTATATTGGACTTGACCCGACAAATCCTGAAACATTTGACGTTCCCGATGCGGAATATGTAAGCAATCAGACTATTGCCGAGAACAGCGAGGCTCTTAGGGAGATCAATACTGACGATAGTCCTTACAAAATGTCTATTGAAATTGAATCGACAGGTTATGTTGAGGGTAATTTAAAAGCAAAGGAAACAAGCTACTCAAAAGCAATAAGAAATGACGCCATTCTTGGCATTGCACCGGAGTTAACTTGTGGCAACTCTTGCAATATCAGCAAGGTTGTGTTAAAATTTAATATAGCTGATGAATCCGTAGACAATGAACTTAATCTATTCCCTGATGAGCCGGATTTACAAGGATTAAAACGTCTTACAATCTTCAAATACTTTGAAGATATGAATATGCTTCTGCCCATTGAAACAAAGTATGACCTTGAAAACAATACAATTTACACGGAGGTTGACGAACTTGGCACATACTGTATAATGGACATGGAGAAATGGCTTGCCAACCTTGGAATCGGCATTAACGAAGCTGAACCTATGTTGATGTCCTTTGAGGCTGAAGCGGTAGAAGATATAGCTGCTGAATTCAATGAAGAGTCTACACGTGTAGAATTTTCTGAAGAAACACTCGCTGAAATAAATGACGAGGAAGATACTCTTACTGAAGAAACTTTTGCTCCTGCAATGTTTGCTGCTGCTCAGACCAGAGGCGCTGTTACCGTTCAGACACCCGTTGATATTGCGTTCCTTATTCAGACTTCCGGTCAGCTTGAGGATACATTTAATTCACAATGCGAAATGATTGGTAATTTGATGGATTCCCTAATTGCTCAATACGGGAATGGTAATGTACGTTTCTGTCTTATTACTTATAATTTGAATGGAGCACAAGCTCTGAAATTTACATCTGACGGAAATATATGGTTTACCAACAGTGTGGCTGTTAAAATGGCTCTTAGCGCACAGCAATATGTGTACACTTCAGGTTATACTGATAGAGGTAATGCGTTTAAACTATTACAAAATAATGTTATTTTTAAAGAAACATCGGCAAAATTTATTTTTCAGGTAATGAATGGTTCTACGAATGTTGGTTCAATGTATTTTGATCAAATAAATACATGTGCGAAATTAGGCATAAATTATTCCGAGTTAATGCCGGCAGGTTACAGTTACATTGATCCTTCTTATGGACAGCAGGTAGATAATGCGATAAAGAGTACTGGCGGACTTAATCTAACATATGGTACAAATTCAGAGAGTAGTGTTTATAATCATATTGTGGGTAATGTTGCTCCACCTCATGTTGAATTTAAAGCCGTATTGCCAACAGGTTGGGAAACTATTAACCTAGTCAATGTGTTAGATCCTAATAATGGAGCAAAATCAGATAATGATGATTTAACCGACTGGGAAGAAGTTGACACTGAAAGTGGGCTTATTACATGGGATAACGATGGCAATATTCAGTTGCCTACCTTTGAACAGTGTTTGAATAAAGTTCATGATCAGGGTTTTTCTTATGTGTTGAATGAATACAGTGATTCGATTCCAAGTTATATGCATCGATATTTTTATGGCGTTGAGATTCTTCCAATTAAGTCAAATCCCTGTGAGGAGGATTCGGATGGGGATGGATTAAATGATGGTTACGATCCTAATTCACTTTCAGCAAATAATTATAGTTCACAGATGATTGCTCTTGACAATACTGAAACTGTTACAATTATTCAAAAATGCCTTGAGTATTTGGGATATCTTGATATGCAAAATCAGGCTTACGGTACTTTTGGTGGTTTGTCAATTGCTGCTACACAACTTTTCCAATTAAATCATCGTACATTTTCAGATGGTATTTCGTTTAAAAAAGATTCAAATGATTCATATTTTATTGATCTTAATACATATTATGCTATTTTATTAGAAGCAAAAAATAACGGATTCACAGATTTAGTTGAAGACATAGTATGGTTTAATGAAAATTACACTCCAAAGACAATGCCGTTGGAAGAATTTAATGCAAGTTTAAATCCTAATAATCCAGTGTTTATATCATCTGTTAAACGGAGTGATTTTGATAAGGATAATGTATATAACGATAAGGTGGATATTTATGTATATGATTATACGCCAATATTAAATGGAATTCTCAGATATGGAGCACAGGAATTTCACTTCCATTATTATTCGTGTAATCCTTCACCCGTAGAAAGTCTTAATTATCCTTGTCAAAAATATGATAACACATCCAATAAATGTGCTCGTTTAACAGGAGATTATTCCTGGATGATTAGTCAAGTGAAAAATAATGCTCCATATGATGTAAAAACAAGCGGAAGTTGGAATAATTTCATGAAAACTGTTAATGCGAATATTCGTTTTTCGACCAGTTCATTTCCATTTTTATATTCTGACATAATTATAAATGCTGAGATATTCGGAAACATTCTCTTCGGATATGCAGGACATGCTGGTGGCTTTACGAAAAAAGAATTAGAGAGTGGTGGTAGCTTATATTCATTCGTGACAACGGGAGAATTTGATAATACAGAGGATTCAACATACGTAAGATACGGATATGATCTTTACAATAATGTGATTAAAGATTATGATTACATTCATATTTCACAGTAAGATATATCCGGGGTAATTACTATGAAAAAAATATATATTATTGTGCTGATAGTATTAATTCCTGCTTTGTTTTTCATAATTAGTTTTATTTACAAGGAAAAAGTACATCAAGAGTATGTTAAAAACTGTTATAAGAATAACAAACAATATATGGAATCCATTGTTGATTATTTTGAAAAATATAAATATGATTCAATCCCTATGATTATATATTCACAAGATGACCATATAATCGAGAAGTGTTTAGGGAAAAATAGTGAATATATTGATTGTGGAGAAGAAACTTTTGATAAATATTTCACTTATATGCGGAATAAATACCAAAAAGACAGCCCTTATAATGTGTTTTCCTTTATTCGTGTAAACTATGATAATCAAGGAAATATGCTGATGTACTTTATAGTAAAAAACAGAAAAATTGAGAATGATAAGATACGAAATTATTACCTCGTGTATATTGATAATGAGTATAATGGACATGGTTCAGATTTAGCTATCGACAATTCCACAATCAAAAGCAAACCATTTTCAGGAAATTGGTATCTATGGTCTAAAGATGTTTTAAACGGATAATTTCAGTAATTTATTATTGCAATTAAAAAAAATAATTGCTTAATTATATTCAAAACCAAACAAGTTAAAATCGCCACTATATCTCATATCACAATAGGCACACTCTAACTGTTTAACAGGCTCTCAAAAAAACGATTTGGGAGCCTGCTTTTTAGAGTGATTGTATTTCCCTCATAATCATTGAGAACAGCTCTCTAAGGGCTTCTCCGCTTCTCTGACGGCTATAGTTAAGCAGAAGTCGGCTTGCAATGCCGTTGCGGATTTCATATACACAAAGGCAAATATTCCTTTTTAAGCGATGGATGGTTGATTTTTCGGAAACGATGTGGTATAAGTTTAATGAATTCGAAGAATATAATAGTTATACAACCCAAAATGGAAAATATACTATTTCATTAAGAAATTGCAGTGAAGCAGGTTTATCAGGTTCAATAAGATTAAATGTGTATTTGGTGCATAATGACAATGGATCAATCGAATATATTTGGAAAAAACGTCTTGATTATTACGATGATTTCACTCCATATATTAAATTTGCGGAACTCAATAATGAGGTAATTGTAAAATTTCATAAAAATATTTAACCAGCGAATTAGAAATCAAATAAATCAGAAAGAATCTATATATGAACAAATTATAAAAATAGATGAGCTTTAACGTCAAGAAATGTCATTTGACGTAAAACTATTGAAAAAAATAACTTAAACACGCTATACTAAAAGCGAGGTGATGAAAAATGATTTCAAAACTCGCAAAAGGTACGGCGTGTTTTTTTGTCGACAATAAAATAATAGAAGTGGAAGATTCTGAAGTTTATGCTTATGGAATAGAATTATTGTTATCTACAATCTTCAACTTAATTATAGCTATTATTATTGCTTTAATTTCCAATGAATTTATTCCTTGTGTTATTAATTTGACAGCGTTTGTAACTATAAGAATGTATGCCGGAGGATACCATGCTGATACGCATTGGGGATGTATGCTGACACTTGTGTGTGTACTTTCTGCTTTTATTTTAATAATAAAGACTTTTAGTACAGCTACGATAAGGTTTTTATCTCCGATTCTATGGGTTTTATCAGTATTAATTTTATATAAATTTGCACCGGTTGAACATCCAAACAAACCTATATCAGAGAAAAAGAAGATGAAGTTAAGAAAAAAATCTTTGATTTCATTTTTTATATGGACAATATTCTGCATTATTTTCTATTTTGTTAAAACAGAAGTATGCTTTTATGCAGTAACAGGAATATTTACATTAACTTGTGCAATGGTTGCAGAAAAAATAAAACTACTCATAAAATCATATTCATAACGTTGATTTTCAGTGCGGTCTACGGCATAACGGCAATAGTAACGGGACAAGCCTGCAGTATAACATATTGTCAGCCGAAAGAGCCTGAGAATTTGCATAAATTTTTTAAAAAGGAAAGGCGGTGAAAAATATGAAGGCAATTAAAAAGCTCATGTTGAAATATGGTTCATCATTGGCGGCACTTGCACTGATGATAGGCGTCAGTTCCAGTTCTCAGGCTTGCTGGTGGTGGTACAATCAGCCAAAAGAGCCTGAAGGTATGAAGAAATTTGTAAAAGAAGACTAATAAAAAAGCGGTAATGGAGCGCTTCGGCGCTCCGATACTGCGGAACGGAGGAGAAGTTATGCAAGGAAAAAACAACTTCAAACGAATACTTTCCGGCATAATGAGTGTAGCTATGGCAGCAACTCTTTTGCCGAGTTTGCCTGCAGTTGCAGAGGATGCAGCAGAAAAGTATCCCTATACAATGTTTGCCGCTTCTGATACAGAAGGAGCTATCACCATTAATGCTAATAATTTCTGTGTGAATGGAAATATAGCGACAAACGGCACAATTGTTTCAAGCGGAAATATGAATGTCAACGGTACGAAAACTGAGAATGCTGACGAAGAAATGATCTACATTCTCAAAAAACTGAACTACTCGTATTTCAGTGGCGATAACGTTGAAACATATGCTGACGATTACAGCTTTGAGGACCTGAACATCAACATTAATAATCCCATGGATGTTAACGGCACTCTAGAACTTACGGGAAATATTAATCTCAATTCAGGAATTAAAGCTGTTGAAGATGTTACCATCAATGGAGAGGTTAAGAATACGAACAATTCTGTTATTTGCTCCGAAACAGGAGATATCAATATCGAAACAAGCAACGTTAATTTCAGCGGCTTGATTTATGCTCCTTACGGAGATATCAACATCGATACAGATAACCTTAACCTCAACAATGTTATCATTATCGGACAAACTATCACCATCGACTGTCCTAGCATTAATGCTAATTACAGCAACAGTATGGCTGAACTTGTCGGAACAGAATCTGACATTGAGGTTGAGCTTTATGCTTTCGGAGAGTATAACAGCGATGCGAACAGCATAGATATGGAGTGGTACACCAATTACAAAAACAGCAGCTATGAGATATGGAGTTCAGATGATAATGTCAACTATACATCCGTAGCTGTCGTTTCGGATGCAACTACCTATCAGTACCCGATCACCGATGACTTTGAAACAAAATACTTCAAGGTTTCCCTTATCACCAATTACGGCGAGAGAATTGAATCAGTACCTTTTGTTGTAACAAAAACAGAAGATGGCTATTCTGTTGATTTTCTTGACAGCGACGGTGACGGGCTTCCGGACATTTATGAGAATATGATCGGTACAGATTTGAATAATCCCGATACTGATGGCGATGGACTGACCGATTATCAGGAAGTATACATAACAGGAACAGATCCTACAAAGTACGATTCAGTAACCGAGGGTGTTTCGGACGCTGATGCAGATTCTGACAGTGACGGATTGACCAATGCCCAGGAAATAGAGCTTGGAACTGATCCAAGAAATGATGATACGGACAATGACGGACTTTCAGATTACGATGAAATTAATATTTACGGAACTGATCCTCTCGTTCCGGACACAGACGGTGATGGCTTAAAAGATGGCGATGAGCCGTATATTGGACTTGACCCGACAAATCCTGAAACATTTGACGTTCCCGATGCGGAATATGTAAGCAATCAGACTATTGCCGAGAACAGCGAGGCTCTTAGGGAGATCAATACTGACGATAGTCCTTACAAAATGTCTATTGAAATTGAATCGACAGGTTATGTTGAGGGTAATTTAAAAGCAAAGGAAACAAGCTACTCAAAAGCAATAAGAAATGACGCCATTCTTGGCATTGCACCGGAGTTAACTTGTGGCAACTCTTGCAATATCAGCAAGGTTGTGTTAAAATTTAATATAGCTGATGAATCCGTAGACAATGAACTTAATCTATTCCCTGATGAGCCGGATTTACAAGGATTAAAACGTCTTACAATCTTCAAATACTTTGAAGATATGAATATGCTTCTGCCCATTGAAACAAAGTATGACCTTGAAAACAATACAATTTACACGGAGGTTGACGAACTTGGCACATACTGTATAATGGACATGGAGAAATGGCTTGCCAACCTTGGAATCGGCATTAACGAAGCTGAACCTATGTTGATGTCCTTTGAGGCTGAAGCGGTAGAAGATATAGCTGCTGAATTCAATGAAGAGTCTACACGTGTAGAATTTTCTGAAGAAACACTCGCTGAAATAAATGACGAGGAAGATACTCTTACTGAAGAAACTTTTGCTCCTGCAATGTTTGCTGCTGCTCAGACCAGAGGCGCTGTTACCGTTCAGACACCCGTTGATATTGCGTTCCTTATTCAGACTTCCGGTCAGCTTGAGGATACATTTAATTCACAATGCGAAATGATTGGTAATTTGATGGATTCCCTAATTGCTCAATACGGGAATGGTAATGTACGTTTCTGTCTTATTACTTATAATTTGAATGGAGCACAAGCTCTGAAATTTACATCTGACGGAAATATATGGTTTACCAACAGTGTGGCTGTTAAAATGGCTCTTAGCGCACAGCAATATGTGTACACTTCAGGTTATACTGATAGAGGTAATGCGTTTAAACTATTACAAAATAATGTTATTTTTAAAGAAACATCGGCAAAATTTATTTTTCAGGTAATGAATGGTTCTACGAATGTTGGTTCAATGTATTTTGATCAAATAAATACATGTGCGAAATTAGGCATAAATTATTCCGAGTTAATGCCGGCAGGTTACAGTTACATTGATCCTTCTTATGGACAGCAGGTAGATAATGCGATAAAGAGTACTGGCGGACTTAATCTAACATATGGTACAAATTCAGAGAGTAGTGTTTATAATCATATTGTGGGTAATGTTGCTCCACCTCATGTTGAATTTAAAGCCGTACTGCCAACAAATTGGGAAACGATAACCCTAAAAAATATTTTAGACCCTAATAACGGAGCAAACTCAGATAATGATGATTTAACAGACTGGCAAGAAGTTGATACTGAAAGTGGGCTTATTACATGGGATAACGATGGCAATATTCAGTTGCCAACTTTTAAGGATTGCTTAGAGAAAGCAAGCAATAAATTTTATGTTAGAAATGTTTTAGAGACATATTTAAAATATGCTCCAAGTACAATATGGAAAGTTTTTTTAAACGCTGAAATATTGCCGATTCATTCCAATCCTTGCGATGCAGATACAGATGGTGATGGTCTTTTAGATCACGAAGAAGTGATATATACAGGTTATACCGATCCATTAATACTATATGTATCATCACCATTTTCTAAGGATTCTGATGGAGATGATATTTATGATAAGTATGACTTAGAACCTTGGATTGTAAATGAATCATATGATAGAAATGCCGTATATGATTACATGAAGAAGTGGTCCGGAGATTATGACACAGTTGGTGAAAAGTACAATTATAGTGAGTATCCTAACTTTTCAGAATTAAGCGATAAAATGACTGATTGTACTAATTTTGCTTCTCAATGTTTATGTGCAGGTGGATTTAAAATGAATAATGATTGGTATTTTGGGAAAGCTGAAGGCTTAGCATCGCATATTCATGGATTATTTTCTCATACAGGAACATGGGATTATGGCTGGACTAAATCATGGTCTGTTGTAGTTGATAATTATAACTATTTTCGTTCTGAAGAATACGCGATGTATGAGGTATCTATAGGTAGAGATGAATCTATTGAGGAAGCTATATCCAAATATGATATACGTATGGGAGATTTGATTTACTTTTGTAAAGAAAAAGGACCAACACATACAGCAATAATATCCAGTGTGCAGAAAGATGAGATTCTTTATGCTGGTCATACCAAACCAAGATGGAACAAGAAACTATCAGAAACATTTGACGAAAATGAAGATTATACAAATGTCATCATTGTTTGCTTAAACGGTAGGGTTCCAGCATGAAGAGAAAAAACATAATTTGTGTAGCCTCTAGCATTTTTATTATAATCTTATTGGTATGTGTAATAATCAAATTAACTTGTATCGTTAATCTAGATGATGGTTCATCAACATCGATATCTGATGCTGAATATCTTGAAGTATCGGACTTAAGAAAATTATATATATTTATAGATGACGATGAAAAAAATCTTTTAGAAGAATTAGCAAAAAATATGATTTTGGATTCCTATTATAATAATGGATTTAATGATCAATATACAACCATTGTTTCTAATGATATTTTTAAAAGACTGAATCCAAATAATACAGGAAATAAGTTCGATTTTGAATTAATCAGCGTGGATGTGCAATGCCTATGTAGTGAAGATAAGGCTATTGTATTTTTTACTAAGGATTGTTCTATGCAATCGAGCAGCAATAGAATTGAATGTAAAATAGTTACAGACGGATCCATCCTTGATAGACTATACTTTGAAAAAATTAATGATGAGTGGAAAGTGGTATCTTTTTTACAATCGGCATGATTTTTGACTACCTAAAAATATCATATTAATATGCATAATCATGGGACTGCTGCAGCGTGTGCTCAACAGTCCCATTTTTCTCTCACTTGAAACTAAGAATATTACTGCGAATTTTCATTATTTAATTACAAAAAGAAAATATTAATAAATCAAGAACAAGCCTTACAGTTTACGTCGAATAAATTTATTTCGGGTAAAGAAGTTGAATATATTGTCTTAAAATGGTATGATACAATTGTTAGAGTGTAATAAAACAAAAAAGTGGTGATATATATGTTAAAAGAAATTATGGCACGAATTGCAGGAATAGTGGTAATAATTATTATTGCAATTATAGTAAATTTTGTATTAAAAAGAATTCCAAACGATTCAAACATCAAAAGATTTATACGGAAATGGGGTAGAATAATAACCAATGTTGCTACAACAGTAATAACGATTTTAACATTTATATTTCCGTGGATATCTTCTCCGATATTTGATGAAGATACTGAAGAATATTATGACGAACCATCATATTCTGAGGTCGTAACAACATCAAGCACTACTAATAAGACTACCACCGCTTCAACAACGAAAACTACTACCACTACTACTAATAATACCACTACAACTGAACCCCCTACAGAAAAAAGCGGTAATACTTACATTGATGCTATATCGCTGACAATAGGTGAAACATATGAAAAAACTTTTACATATTCAGAGGATAATGATAATTGTGTTTGGTATATTATAAATATTTCCGAAGACGGTTTATTATCATTAACGTTAAATGCTTCTGCTGGAGTGTATTGCAATATTAATTTAATATGTATCAATGGAAATGATAGACTTAATTATGATTGCGGACAGGATCGCATACTAAATCTTAACACGCCTATCCAAGCGGGTGAATATTATATAAAAATATCCTATGAGCAATCAGGTACATATTCTTTAAATAGTCAATTTAGTACAAGCGGATATAGTAAAGATGAGGAAATAAATTCACCATATCAAAATGCTAAACTGATTGAATCCAATACTTTAAATGGCCATATAGGATATAAAAGTAACCAGCCTAACGAAACCGATACTGATGATTTTTATAAACTAATTTTGAATTCTTTTCAATTATATACCTTTAATCTTACTATGGATTCAGATTTAAAAGCAAAGATATTTGTCATTGCTTCTGATGGCGCAACAGAAATATATAGCGATTACGGCAAGAATAAAGAAATTAAGCTTATTTGTCCGCTACAATCAGGAACCTACTATATTCGTATAGAGTGTTTGGAAAACTATGGCGGCTATCAATTGCAGATGAATTCTGTTGAAATAAAAAATTTGGACAGTGAACCTAATAATACATATCAAAATTAAATTGAAACAAAAGCTGATGAAACAATTAATGGTTCTATAGGCTTTGTAAACGATAAAAAAGAATACGATCAATATGATTGGTATATGTTTAATATTAATGAAAGGAAGCATATCATAATAAACACAAATTCACCAGAGCCATTTCAATACGAAATAAGATTGATTGGTACAGATGGAGAGCAAACTCTATCTTATACTACCTGTCGTGGTGAAATAGAAACTATTGAGTACGATTTAGAACCTGGTAGGTACTATATAAGAATTTATTCTTCCAATTATGGGGAATATGAGTTTAGTTATAATTTAAATTATGATTTTAACGATGGCTAACTTATTGGAATAATATAACATGAGGAGTATAACAAAAGCTTTTAAAGCCGAAAGTTATACTCCTTTTTCTTAACAGACCTTTTTGTTTTAAAAGCAGAAAGGTCTTTTTTATGCCCATTTTTAATTATTGGCAATGTTTTATTGCCAAATACCCATAAGCCTTCGTTTTGATTCAGAACGAAAAATCAAAACGGAGGTAAAAATATGAGCTATAATCATGGCTTGGAGGAAAAGAAATTTAAAGAACAGTGGCAGAAAACCGCTGAGGAGTACAGAAAAGCAGGGATGACTGAGAAACAGATAGCGGAAATTTATGAGTTTGACCGTGAGGTTTTCAACTCCAATCGGCGTTACAGAGAAAAAACAGTTGGACTGTTTGATAATTCAAACAGCAGAACGCTGACGGTTTATGATGATTATTCGACAAACAATCGTTATGGCTGGATCGATGAGATTGAGGACATGGAAGTGTATTCGCAGATCATGTCCTTGCCGGAAATCTGGCGTGAAGCTTTTACAATGTACATATTTGACGGGTACACTCAAAATGAAATTTCGTCAATTTTACTAAGAAATCAGTCGAATATATCCCGCGTAATTGATAAAATTGCTGAAATTTTAAGAAGTCAATTTTCAAACGCATAAAAAGGGTGTTCTCATCGGCTACAAGGTGAAAGGGAAAAAGGAGCGATCCAAATCCCTGAGAATCTTGACAACAGAATAACAGCATCGGGAAAACGTTAATCCTGCGGCCGGTATAAAATCTCGGCAGCCGCATGAACCATACGCCACGACCTCAGTTGAGCGAGCGATCAATATGACGTTCAGACCTTTGGACAGCAACCAAAGCAGGCGATGAAACGCAGGAGGATAATGATACTTCCGCCCAGCCACAGACTCAAGCAATGGGGGCGGCTCTATGAGAACCATAGTGGAGTGAGAGGCTCATGAGATGAATAAGCTGTTCATCGTTCCCGATGTTCCGCCGTGACGGGTATCTAGGATAAATATCACGGAAATTCGTCTGAAACTTACGAATCAGACGAAGGCAAAACGAATTAATAAGGCGGTTTGCATTCTTTTGCAGACCGCCTGTTACATATAAAAATAAAAGGTCAGGAGGCTGATATATGAAAGATAACGATATTCCTGAGAAATCAGATTTTTATAAATTTGGAGTAAACATTCCTGTACCAACAGTCAGGTTATCAAACAAACACCCATGTTATGGTTGTGTGTGGTATGACAAGAATGCTGATGTTCTTTTCTGCCCGTTTCATAACTGCGTTAGGAACAAAAAAGGCTTTGAAGTTCCGCAAAAGGTGGCGAAATGAAATGCTGATCAAACGAGGAGATATTTTTTACGCAGATTTAGATCCCGTAGTCGGTTCTGAGCAAGGCGGTGTTCGTCCCGTGCTGGTGGTTCAGAACAATATCGGAAACAGGCATAGTCCCACGCTTGTGGTTCTGCCGCTGTCAACAGTTAAGAAAAACAAGCTTCCTACGCATATCTGCATAAGAAATTCAAAAATACTGCCTAAAGATTCGGTCATTCTTGCCGAGCAGATTAGGACAATAGACCGCAGCAGACTTCGGAGCTATATAGGCTCATTGGACAGCGGGATAATAAATAAAATCGATGAGGCAATGAAAATAAGTATAGGAGTGGATTTTGATGACTAAATTCGGACAAGCAGAATACGGCGATTTTATGGCAAGAATGTTTGCCGATAAGCTTGATGAAATTCTTGA
Source organism: Ruminococcus sp. RTP21204st1_B2_RTP21204_210225 (assembly GCF_040914135.1). Lineage (NCBI taxonomy): Bacteria > Bacillati > Bacillota > Clostridia > Eubacteriales > Oscillospiraceae > Ruminococcus > Ruminococcus sp. RTP21204st1_B2_RTP21204_210225. The sequence goes on from NZ_JBCPGA010000037.1 coordinate 17,179, forward strand.
AACTACCGAAAAACAGAATTTCAACCGCAGAAACACAGAAGATATTTACAAAGAATTTGTATCGTCAAAAGATGCAGCTTAAGGAGGTATTAAGATGTTAGGATTTTTTATTGGCTTGCTTGTCGGAGCTTTTATCGGCATGACCGCAATGTGTCTTTGCACAGCGGCAGGGCAAGCAGACAAACATGAAAACTGCACAGATTCGGACAAAGAAATTCATTGAGTTTGATGATACCATTCCTAAAAAATTTGTGGTATCCTTGTTGGTTGAAAGGAGTGTGAGGAAATGCCGACAGTAACGGTAATACAGCCGACAATCACAGAAGAACAAAATACGAAGATCCGTTGTGCCGCATATTGCAGAGTAAGTTCAGACAGCGAAGATCAGCTTAATTCCTTTATGGCTCAGACAAGATACTACAGTCAGTTTTTTGAGAACTCCGAAACGGAAGAACTGATCGATCTGTACGCCGACGAGGGTATAACAGGTACCCGTGAGGACAAGCGTGACGAGTTTCAGAGAATGATAAAAGATTGCCGCAAAGGGAGGATAGACAGGATATACACCAAGTCTATCAGCCGATTTGCCCGAAACACTAAAGATTGTCTGAAAAACGTTCGTGAACTGAAATCTCTTGGTATTACGGTGTTTTTCGAGAAAGAGAATATCGATACAGCTAATATGACCGATGAAATGATGATAACAATAATGGGCGGTCTGGCTCAGGAGGAATCGACTTCGATTTCGCAGAATATGCGGTGGAGCATAAAAAAGCGAATGGAAAACGGCACAATGAAAATGTGCAACTCGGTGTTTGGATATGAACTTGTCAACGGTGAATTGATCTTAAATCAGGATGAAGCCCGGATAGTCAGAAAAATATTTGATTGGTATCTGAACGGATACGGAAGTGAAAAAATCGCTCAGATGTTAAATGAAATGGGAATTGGAAAAAGAGGTAGATCATGCCACTGGACAGGACCTACCGTGAGAGTTATGCTTAAAAATGAAAAATACATCGGAGATCAGCTGTTTCAGAAACGGTTTACAACAACCGTTTTGCCTCGTAAAAATTTGCCGAACAGAGGAGAATTACCTCAGTATTATTACACCGGATGTCATGAAGCCGTCATTTCAAAAGATGTATTTGACAGAGTGCAGGAATTAATACGTCTTCGGGGTGAAAATAAGCGGAATGAAAGCCGCGGTAATATACTGTCCAAGAAAATCAAATGCGGTGAATGCGGAACTACTTTCCGTATGAAAAATTGCAGAGGAAAAATATATTGGGTTTGCAGACTTCATACCGATGAAATAGAAAAGTGCTCGGTAAAACCAATAAATCAAGATAATATCCACTCTGCTTTTATCAGATTATGCAATAAACTTTGGTACAATTACAAACAAATCCTTGTACCTTTTCAAACAGCGCTGCATGATCTGAAACTCCGAAAACTCAGCAGTAAAACTCAGGTAATGGACATTCACAAGCAAACCGCCAAGCTTCGTGAACAGACACACGTCCTTGCAAGACTGAAAACCAAAGGGTTTCTGGACGAGGTAAAATACATTGAGCAGACTACGGAGCTTACAGCAAAAATCAATAAGCTGCAGGCCGAACTGAAAAAGCTTACCCGTTCCGATGACGAGGACGAAACAATTGACCAAATAGAAATGCTGATAGACTTTTTTGAAAAACAAAGTAATCCAATAACAGAATTTGACGAGTCGACGTTTGAGGGCATAGTTGAAAAGATCGTTGTGATAAATCAGCATGAGCTGGAATTTCACTTAATCGGCGGTTTAAAATTTAATGAGAAGATAAAATAGACAATTTCTACATCATAAATTTATTGCCTTTGGATATAGCTATTTCAAAGGCTTTATGGTATTGTTGTTTTCGGAGGTGAAATTAATATGCTCAAAAACAGAGTAATCCCATTCGGCTACTGCATGAAAAACGGCGAAATAACCACCGAGCCTAAAGAGGTTTACGCAGTTGCAACAATTTTCAGCGAATATCTTAATGGCAAAAGTCTTTTGCAGATTGCAAAGCTTATGGAGTCCGAAAAAATCCGATACAACAGTGATTCCGATCATTGGAACAAAAACATGGTCAAGCGGATCATAGAAAATGAAAAGTATCTGGGAACTGACAAATATCCGCAGTTGATCGATGAGGATATCTTCAGACAAGCAAATGAAAAGCGAGTGAGAAAAGCAAATTCACTTTGCACAATTTCAGAAGACCTATCGGAAATCCGAAAGGTTACATACTGCGCCGAATGCGGAGAAAAGGTTTTCAGAAAAACCAACGGCAAGGGTCGTGAATACTGGAATTGTGAAAACCCCGACTGCTTTAAATTTGAATATCGCATGACAGATCAGATGATAATGGGAGCAGTGATCACTGTTCTGAACTCTGCTGCTGCAAACCCAAGTTTAATTGAATGCGGCGGAGAGGTCAGCACATATTCCCCGACATCAGACATAGTCAGTCAGCAGAATGAGATAAATCGGATGACCGATGTATCTCAGATCAATTTTGAAAGAATAAAATCTGAGATCTTCAAGCTTGCCGAAATGAAATACGACTGCTGTACCTACAGCGACAGTCCGCAAAAAACAGAGAAAATCAAGGCTGTTCTTAAAGACCACGAGCAATTAAATACATTAGATATTGGCTTATTCAAAGCGTGTATTTCACGAATCTGGATAAGCCATTTTTGTACCATAGAGGTTGAATTTATCAACGGAGTACACATCAAAAATATCACAGAAAGGAATGACAAAAATGTCCACAGCTCCGAATGTAACGGTAATCCCTGCGAAAGTGCAGACAACGGAAAACCGTGATAAATATCACCAATTAAGAGTTGCCGCATACTGCCGTGTCAGCACAGAACAAGAGGAACAGCAGAATTCATATCAGGTACAGATCGCCTATTACACCGATTTGATCAACCGAAAAAAGGAATGGACGCTTGCCGGAGTTTTTGCCGACGAAGGGATCAGCGGAACTCAGACAAAGAAAAGGACAGAGTTTAACCGAATGATAAGAATGTGCAAAAACAAAAAGATCGACCTTGTGATAACGAAATCAATTTCAAGATTTGCCCGAAATACGGTGGATTGCCTTGAATATGTTCGACAGCTTAAAGACTTGGGTATTGGCGTGATTTTTGAAAAGGAAAACATAAACACGCTGACAATGACAAGCGAGTTTATGATTGCTTTGTACGGTTCATTCGCACAGGCTGAAAGTGAATCCATAAGCAAAAATGTTTCATGGGGAAAGGAAAAAGCCTACCGTGAGGGCAAGGTGTCCTTTCAGTATAAATATCTGCTGGGTTACAAAAAAGGTGCAGACGGCAAGCCGGAGATAGTTCCCAATGAGGCTGAAACTGTACGGTTGATCTTCAGTCTTTATCTTGACGGATATACCTTACATAACATCGCTCAGACCTTAATGAATCAAAAAAGAATTACCGCAACTGGTAAAAGTGAGTGGTCTAAGGGTGAAATTCAGAGAATTCTGAAAAATGAGAAGTATGTGGGAGATGCACTTTTGCAAAAAACTTTCACGGTCGATTGCATTACACACAAAGTTGTGAAAAATAACGGAGAGCGCCCGATGTATCTTATTACAGATCATCATACTCCCATAATCGATCGTGATACCTTTAACCGAGTACAGCAGGAAATTGCAAGGCGAAGTTCAAAAAGAAAAATATCCGATCATACCAAAACAGAGCAAGGAAAATACAGTGGAAAATATGCATTGTCCGAATTGTTGATATGCGGAAATTGCGGAACTCCGTACAGGCGCAGAATATGGACAAAAAACGGGAAAAAGCAAGTGGTCTGGCGGTGTATCAGCCGTCTGGAACACGGTAAAAAATACTGCCCCGATTCGCCTACGATCAAGGAAGAAAACCTGCACCGTGGAATTATTCGTTCGATAAATAACTACTATTCCTGCCGTGACGATATTGTTCGGATATTAAAAGCTAATATCGGATCGGTGTTGGAGTGCCAGGGGCAGGAGGAAATACTTTCGATTGAAAAGCGACTGAAAGAGATCGACCAAGCAAGAACGGATCTGGTCGGACTGATAGTTTCCGGCGGCTGTGACGAGGACAAGCTTGACAGTGAGTTTGCAAAGCTTTATGCCGAGGAACAAGAGTTAAGCGAACGATTGGAAATGCTCAAATCGCAGAATAAAACTTCTGCCGAAACTCAGCAAAAGCTTGATAAGATCACGGACATGATAGAGCATGAAAAATTCGAGTTGGAAACCTTTGATAATGTGTTGATCAGAAAGCTCATCGAATGTGTAAAAGTCTTAAGTAAAACCGAAATACTGGTGATCTTCAAGGGCGGGTATGAAGTCAGAACGGAAATTGAATAATGTGAAAACAGCTTGCGGAGAAATCTGCAGGCTGTTTTTTTCGGAAACGAGGTGAAAATTAAATGGCGAAAAATTTTGAGGGAATAAAAAACCAACGTTACGGAGTTGAAATTGAATGCACCGGCTTAACAAGATCGTCAGCGGCAAAGGCGGTGGCAAAGGTTTTGGGCGGTTCGCCGGAGCATTACGGCGGCAGTTATGACAGATATGATGTTAAAGACAGTAAAAACAGAACATGGAAGATCATGTCCGACGCAAGTATACGATGTACAACGAAGAACGGCTCTTCGGCTTCAAAGCTGTATTCTGTGGAGCTTGTAACTCCGATTCTGGAATACGAGGATATGCCGACGCTTCAGGAGGTCGTTCGTTCTATTCGCCGAAGCGGAGGCATTTGCAACGAGTCCACAGGAATTCATATTCACATTGATTTTTCTCCGTATGACGCGCAAAAGCTTAGAAATCTTGTAAATATTTTTGCAAGCAAGGAGGATATGCTGTATCAGGCTTTACAGGTAGATTCAAACCGTGAACGGAATTATTGCAAAAAGGTAGATAAGCACTTTCTTGAAGAATTGAACAGAAGAAAGCCGACGAGTTTACAGACCATAAAACGGCTTTGGTACGGAGATGACGCCGATTATCACTCACATTACGATCCGTCACGGTACAGGTGTTTAAATTTACATCCCGTCTTTACGGATAACAATATTGAAGTGAGAGCTTTCAACAGCTGCCTGAATGCAGGCGTGCTCAGGGCGTATATTTCGCTGGTTCTGGCGGTCAGCAATCAGGCGTTAACGCAGAAATCTGCAAGCCCACGGGTAACGCAAAGTGAAAATCCTCGTTATACGTTCAGAACATGGCTTATCCGGATAGGACTGAACGGACAGGAATTCAAGAACTGCCGCAAACACTTGCTTTCTCATCTTGAGGGCAATATTGCTTGGAAAAATCCCGAGCAAGCCATAGCTCAGCGAGAAAGGCTCAGACAGGAGCGTATCGCCGCCCGTGAGCAGCGTGTTGAGCCTGTAAGCGAGATTCGGGAGTTAAACGAAAATGTACCCGATGAGATTTCTGAGCCGACAGAGAGCGAATGTGAGGGCTTTGAAGAAGATCAAGATTTAGACATAGAAATGGCTATGTAGATCGGAGGTCGAAGATGAAAAACAAACAGTTATATATTGCATACGGCAGCAACATTAATTTGCAACAGATGGCATACAGATGTCCGCATTCAAGGGTTGCGGGAACATCTGAGATTAAGGATTTTGAGTTGGAATTCAGAGGCGTTGCGACTATTGTTCCGAAAAAAGGAGCAAGCGTTCCTGTTCTGATCTGGGAGCTTGACGACAGAGATTTGCCAGCTTTAAATCGCTATGAGGGTTATCCGAGACTTTACAGGCAAGAAAAAATGTCTTTTGAGCTGGACGGCAAAGAAGTTGAGGGTATGGCGTATCTGATGAACCAAGGAGAGATCGCTCCTCCGAGTAGACAGTATTACAATACGATTTTGCAGGGGTATAGAGAAAACGGTTTAGATAAAAGTTATCTTCAGACAGCTTTGGAAAATTCACTGCAGATTGAACATATGGTAAATGATGAATTTGACGAAGAATATTGTGCGGAAGATTATGATGGATATTACGACATTGATGATTTTCAGATGAAATTTTAAGGAGGTTTGCGGTTTGAAATACAAAGGGTTTCATGTAAAAATAACTCCCGACAGTGATCTGCTTCGGGAGGATAAGGATGGAAATGATGTCCGTTGTGAGGGTTTTACTATTGAAGTTTTTGCAGATGAGTCCGAACAGCTTGAGATAGATATTTTTTCGGCTACTGTGGATTTTGAACTGCTGGAAAACAGTCTCGAAGAAGCGGAGCAGTTCGCTAAGGATTATATTGACTGCGAGGAAAAAGAGTACTGCAGAATGATAGATGAGTATAACGAAGATTGATTGGCAGCGTAAAATTGGATGTTTGAACTGAGCATCCATTTGGTATCAGCAAGACATCGCAGCGTGGTTTGCAGTTTGCCCTCCGATCCATTTGTATGGGTCGGAGGGTTTATTATTATGTTGGCTGCGGAGGACATGGGGCAATGACTGATATAATAGTACAGAAAAAAGGACTGCTGCGGTCAGGCGGCGGTCCTTTTTGGTATTATTCTTCGATTTGTTTGCCCAAGAACATGGCGGCGGCTTTGGCAAGCATGGATTGTTTATCGGTACAAAGCTCGGTATCGTCGGTAGCCATGAATGCCACAGCGCCTGTTATATCGCCGTTTGTGAGGATAGGGGCGATGGTGAGGGCGTGGGTGGTGATACCCTCGACGGCTCTAAGCGGCTCGGCTGTGGTATCGGTATAGTCAAAGGTTTTGCGGTTTTCCAAAAGCTCCTCCAGGGCAGGGGAGAGGCGGCGCTGGGAATACTCTTTTTTCGGCACGCCTGACACTGCCACGACGTGGTCCTTATCGAATACCACGGCAGGCGCTCCCCCAAGCTTTGAGATGACTTCCGCTGCCTGAGCTGCGCCCTCGGACATTTCGTTTATTGCGGAATATTTTTTGAATATCACCTCGCCGTCGGGGTTGGTGTAGATCTCGAGGGGGTCGCCGTTACTGATAACGTTGACACTAAGAACCTTGCCTTTGCTATTTTTTATAACATTGACAAGCTGTCCGGCTGACTTTTTGATCTCAGTGCCTTTATTAAAATTTTCGGCAGCTTTTTCGCTGACATCTGCCATTGCTGATACGCTCTCAGGTTTGTCAAGTGTACCGTATTTTAGCAGGCAGTCAATGTCAGCTTTTAGTTGAATATCTATGTGACCTTCATAAACTGTTATTTTGTCGATTATCAGATTTATGTCATTTTTATCAAGGGTAGGCTTATTTAAAATATTGTCGAAAATTTCAAATACAGTTTTTGCAGTTCGGTTTACTCTTACTATGGCATTGTTTTTATCCACCGCCAGTTGCAACTGGTTTTTCAGTCCCTCTATTCGCAAGGTAAGCTCGTCGATCATTTCAGTGTAGGTTTCCTCAATGATCTCTGTACGCTCAGGGTGACGCATTACATCTCTTGTCTGCTGACGTGTGAGCATTTTCATTTCAGCTTTTGCGTCCTCGATCTGTCCTTTTATCAGCTCCACGACTGACTTGCTGTTATTGCTTGCGTTCTGCTCCTTAGCAATGGAGTTTTGCAGACGTTCGATCATATCCTGCGAATTGTCACGGACTTTTTGAATGTACTCTTTTAGCAGTTTATCAAGCATATCGACCCTTGTGTGATGTGATGTACAGCCTTTTGTTCCTCGTCTGTGATATGTTCCGCAGGTATAAGCGGCGGCAATATCGTTTCTGCTCATTGAGAACATTGGTGAACCGCAGTCGCCGCAGTAGAGAAATCCGGAATAAGCATTCTCGTATTTTCTTACACCACGATAGTGAGATGTGGTACGTTTTTTGAGATTCTCCTGTGCCAATGCGAACACTTTATAATCCACGATCGGCGTGTGGTTGTTTTCAAATACAATGTGGTCAGTTTCGTGTTGCTTGACTTCATCGCCGTTGATTCTCTTGCGGCGGTATTTGCCTTGACGGAGCGTGCCGATATAGAAATCGTTTGACAATATTTCGCTGATAGTTACCAAACTCCACGTTTGTTTTGCCTCACGCTTGCACTCTTCACCGTTCGCCTCTTTTCGCATTTTCTCACACATACGAGGGGTAGGGATATGCTTTTCTGTAAGGTAATTTGCAATTTTTTTATAGCCCCAGCCCTCATTGTACTTTTCAAAAATATCACGCACCACCTGTGCGGCAGGCTCGTCAACATCAAATTTCATTGTTTTGCTGTTGGTCATAACGTAACCATAAGGCACGGCACATATCCATTTGCCTTCTTCCTGACGGCGTTTTATTACTGACTTGACTTTTTTTGAGGTGTCGGTAACGGGCATTTCGTTAATGAGAAATCTAAATTGGATAGCTGTCCAATCGTCATAGGTAGGATAATCAATGTTGTCACCTATTGAGATTATCCTCATACCGGCGTCACGGAGATCTTCAAGCTCTACAAGACCTTTGCTGTTGCGGCGTGAAAATCTTGAGAAGTCTTTGACGATAAGGATATCATATTCCATTTGCAGCATTTTTTTACGCAGTTCTTGATACCCCTCACGCTGTTCAAAGGTATATCCCGAACGGTCACGATCTTCGTAAAATTCAAGCGTGCTGTCAGGAAATTTTCGTTTTACAAAGTCAGTTATGATAGCTTTTTGGTTCTCGATAGAGGTGTTGTCCCTGTCCATTTCCTCGTCAACAGAAATTCGGCAGTAGCCTGCTATGCTGTATTTTGTGCTCATAACTTTCACCCTTTCTTTGATATAGTGGTACAATGTTGTCGCTTTTGATGATAGATCTTACCCTTGCGGATACATACAATGTTGTTAGTTTATATGTTTTATTACAAATAATATTGTATCACATCTTTGCCCAAAAGGCAATAGGCAAAGGATATAAAAATAATGGTGGAGTGTATGTAAAGTGCACCATAGGTGCACTCGCTGTCAGAGAGTAATATTATGGTGGAGAAGATTTTCAGTACATTCGTACAGATCTTTAGAACCTGAGCGGAACACGGCAACTTTAAATTTTTCACCGCTAAGCTCCTTTATCTTGCACTCAACCAAGTTCATAACTCTCTCATTTTGTTGTTCTGCATTGCTCAGCCAGATCTGAGCGATGCCTGATTTTTCGTTCTTTATTATCTGCAAAAGCAACACTCCTTATTACGATTTTTGCCTTTTTTGTATAGTGTTAATCAGTTTGCACATTTTGTTTATCGCCTCGTTTCTATATGATTTTATTGTCCTATGACACCTATTGCAAAGTTCGTATTTACGCCCCTTTGAGCGTGATTTCTGTAACTTGCGACCCCTAATTTTCTTTGAAAGCCGTATCTTGACCCCATAAAAAATATGCACAAAGACTTTTCTAAAAGTGCGTATTTACGGCACTTTTGCGGCGAGCTTTGCTCGT